>URWK01000044.1 GCA_900551505.1 uncultured Ruminococcus sp.
ATAAACTTATAAAAAAAAAAAAACCCCTCCCCCCCCTATATTTATATTAAACGGTTGGGGGTATTTAAACACCGGCCCCCCATTCCCGCTTTGGTTAATGGGGTCGCCGGATTTCTTCCGAAAAATGATTACTCGCAAGACATCTTATATTCAATTGTAAGTCTGCGTGGATTTTCGCAGGTCATTAGAGGTGTCATAACACACACGCCTTTCGCACCTGCCTTTTCCACTTCCGGAACTCTTGTGGGAGTGATACCGCCGATAGCCATAACAGGTATAGAAACTCTTTCGCAGATATTCTCTATAAATTCAATTCCTCTTGACGGCATATCAGGCTTTGAAGGTGTCGTATATATGTGTCCTGCTATGAGAAAATTTGCACCGAGCTTTTCCGCAAGTATCGCTTCATCAAGTGAATGTACAGATACTCCGATTTTCTCAAAGTCTTTTAACTCATCTTGTCTTCTGAGAAATTCAGCCATAGGAAGCTGGATTTTTTTAATTCCCGCTTCTCTTGCAGGAGAGATAAAAGTATTCGCTATAAGGTCAACATTATACTTGTCACAGATTTTTTTGCATTCTTCCGCAAGTTGTTTATATTCTGCCGCTGAAAGAGACTTTTCTCTAAGAAGTATGGCATCCGGTCTTGCACCTGCGATTTCTTCAAGCCTTTTGATAAAGTCGCTTTTACATATTTTCTTGTTTGTTACTACAATAATCATTTTAAAATCTTACCACCGTTTCAATTAGTTCTGACATAATCAGTATACACAGGTTGTAAGCCTCTTGAAAGAATCATATTGTGAACCTGATTTACGTCACGTGGGTCAGAGATTTCAAATTGTTCATCGCCCTTGGCTTCTTCTTCGTGTCCGCCTACTCCGACAGATACGCCTGCGGAAATTTTTGTTGCAACCATGCCTATTACATTATCACGGAAACCTGCTCTTTCCCTTGTGGAAATGGTTATTCCTGCAAACGGCATAAAGAGCCTGTATACAGTCATGACTTGCAGAAGCTGTTTTTCGTGAACGTCATTCGGGTTATTCTCCGCATTATTTATATAAGGTCTTAACCTCGGCACTGAAAAAGATATTTCCGCATAAGGATATTTCTTTTGTATATAATCGGCGTGAAGACATACCGCATAAGCATCTTTACGGAAGTCGCCAAGCCCAAGCAACGCACCGAATCCGACACCTCTCATACCGCCCATTACAGCCCTTTCCTGAGCATTAAAACGATACGGGAAAATTCTCTTGGAACCTCTTATGTGCATTTCCTCATATTTGTCCGTATCGTAAGTTTCCTGATACACACTTACAAAATCTGCTCCGCATTTCTGTAAATAATGATATTCGTCTGTATTAAGCGGATAAATCTCTATGCCGACAGTTGAGAAATATTTTGATGCAAGCTTTACCGCCCCGCCTATGTATTCAACGCCTGACTGGGAACGTGATTCGCCTGTAAGAAGCAAAATTTCTTTAAGTCCTGTCTTTGCGATATTGCGAAGTTCCGTTTCGATTTCTCCCATAGTGAGTTTCGCTCTGTGAATTTTGTTCATGCAGTTAAACCCGCAATAAACACACTGGTTTTCACAATAGTTCGCTATATAAAGCGGTGTGAACATACATATTGAGTTGCCGAAATGTTTTCTTGTTTCTGTCTGTGCCTTGTGAGCCATTTCTTCAAGGAACGGTTCTGCCGCCGGTGAAAGCAATATCCTGACATCATCTTTATCAATTGTTTCCTTTGAAAGCACACGTCTTACATCGGATGCGGTGTAAATGCTGTAATCATATTCCGCTACTTCTTTGAGAACCTTGTCCATAATCTCCGGAGAAGTCTGTTCCATTCCCGGCTGATATTCCATGTGGTTAGTTTTTACCAAGTTTTTCATAGTTATCAGTCCTCCAGAAATCCTGTGAGAGGACTTGATGCCTCTGCCTTATGTTCGATAACTCTGCCCGTGCCTGAAAGGTAAGCAAGTCTTCCGGATTCAATAGCAAGCTTAAAAGATTTAGCCATCATTCCGACATCTCCGGCTGTAGCAATTGCCGTATTCGCCATAACTGCCGAAACGCCCATTTCCATCGCTTCGCAAGCCTGTGACGGTTTGCCTATTCCTGCATCAACGATTATAGGAAGGTCAATTTCTTCAACAAGTATCTTTATAAAGTCCTTTGTCAGCAATCCTCTGTTTGTTCCGATAGGAGCTCCCAAAGGCATTATTGCACTTGCACCGGCATTAACCATATCCCTTGCACAGTTAAGGTCGGGATACATATAAGGCATTACGATAAAGCCTTCTTTCGCAAGTATTTCCGTAGCCTTGATTGTTTCGTAGTTGTCAGGGAGCAGGTATTTCGTATCTCTCACAACCTCAACTTTTACGAAATCTCCGCAACCGAGTTCTCTTGCCAGCCTTGCAACTCTTACAGCTTCTTCCGCATTTCTTGCACCTGAAGTATTAGGGAGCAATGTTATACCCTTTGGCATATAATCGAGGATATTTGAAGCGTCCTTTGTGTTTGCACGTCTTACCGCAAGTGTTGCCATTTCCACTCCTGCATTTTCGATAACTGTCTTTGTCATCTCAAGAGAAAACTTTCCTGAGCCTAAAATAAAACGAGAATTAAATTCTTTTCCGCCTATAATTAATTTATCATTATTCATATATCATTTTCCCCTTATCTGTAATTTTTTATTTCCATAAATATGCTATTCTAAAAATTAATATCAAATGTCCGTTTGTTCTGTAAGCAGTCTTGCAATCATGTTAGCCTGATGACCCGCACATATTGAAACCCTCGGAGCCATAAGCCCCCTGCCTTGTCTTGCTTCATTTTCTCCGTCACCGCAGATATAGAGATTTTTAAAAACACGCTTTGTAGTGATGAGATTCGAGCTTTCAAGCCCTGCCATTCCCGAACCGCACACAAGTATCTTTCTCGGGAAAATCTCCATAACCTTGTTTACAAGCATGGATTTGGCAACAGGATTATCAAAGGCTTCACATATTATATCACAGTTTTCAAAAATACAACTGATGTTTTCTTCTGTAACTTTTTCGGTAACAGTTTCAACCTTAATGAACGGATTAATATCCGCTATCTGCTGTTTAAGAGCGTTCGTTTTGAACATTCCGAGATGCTTTATATAATAACTCTGTCTGTTAAGATTGCTTGGTTCAACAATATCAAAATCTATAAGTTTAAGATAACCTACACCTATTCGGGCAAGCATTACGGCTATATTTGAACCGAGTCCCCCAAGCCCTGCAATTGCAACTCTGCCTTTCTTAAACCTTTCATGCACAAAAGGCGTATGGCGTGATGCCATAAGGCTTTCAAGTTCATCTTGTGAAGGCATTTTCCCTTTTTCGATAACTGCAATTGTATCATTTTCTTTAAGTGTGCAGTCCTCTGAAATCTGGAAGCCATTGAGAATTACAATGCACATTGAATTGAATTTCTCATCACGCAACTGAAAAGCTGTAAGACCTGTTTCAATATCGTTTTCTTTTCCGTTAAGAATTATCTTCACAATCAGCCACCACCCACAAAACTTACCACTTCAAGCCTGTCATTATTGTTTATCAGAGTATTTTTTCTTTCTGCTTTCGGTACAATATTTTCATTAAGTTCAACTGCTGTTCTTTCGCTGTCATATCCGAACTGTTCAAGTATCTTGTCAAGCGGTGTTTCTGTTTCAAGAAATATTTCCTGACCGTTTAACTTCATATCTATTTCATCTCCTCTTAAATTAAAATTCACAAAAACCGTCATAAATGCAAAAAAGGGGTTGCACCCGTGGTGGTGCACCCCATAAATTCGAGTTGGTATGTTGTTTTTACGCTTTATATTGTAACATATCTTTTTACCGCTGTCAAGTTTTTTATTACCCTGAAAATTAAATAATATTTTTTTCTGCTAAGTACTTGATTTTTCCCATGATATGTGGTATAATAATAATTGCTATAATTGCGTCTGTAGTTAAATGGATATAACATGCCCCTCCTAAGGGCAGGTTATGGGTTCGATTCCCGTCAGGCGTACTCCTTTTATGATTTTTTTGTAAAAGTATTTTACTAACACAAGACCCCTTTCTTTCAGAGAGGGGTCTTGTGTTTTTTATTTTTCGTGGAATTACTGACGAATATATATTCCCTGTGATTCGATGAATTCCTCCAAGTCTTCTTTTGCATTTTCTGCCCAGCTCGGTTCTTCATCTTTTACAGGCTGAGTTTTAAGTTTTTCGTCTTGTTTTTTCTTCTCGTCAAAATTCATATAAATCACTCCCGTTTCTTATTTATTATAACTATAGAATACCACAATCATTTTCAGATGTCAATAATCAAAAACATTTTCGTAAAACCAAAAGCATTTTTATAATATCAGTTAAGATTTTTAAGTTAACAGGAAATAAATACAAAAAGTGTTCCCTGCCAAAGCAGAGAACACTTTATATAATTTAAAGCTTATCAGTTATTAATGAGCAATGTTGCAAGTCCCATAAGGTCAGAAATATTTACTTTGTTGTCGCCGTTAACGTCCGCAACTTTAAGCTGGTCTTCATTGAGTTCAACGAGTGAAGCAACATACTGTGCAAGCTGGAACAGGTCAGAAATATTTACTCTGCCGTCAAGGTTTACATCGCCTGTCTTTATATCACCAGAAACAGTAGTTACCGACTTTGAAGTTGTGGGTGAGTCTGTTGTAACCGTTGTAACCGTAGTTTCTGTGGTGTCTTTGGTAGTTCCTGTTGTCGTAACGGTTGTTGTGGTAGGTTCGGTTGTAGTATTTTTTGTGGTTTCCGTGGTGGTAACTGTTGTAGCTGTAGGTTCTGTTTCCTTAGGGGTTGTTGTGGTGGTATTTCCTCCGCCTCCGTAGTAATCGGAAAGTGACTGACCGTTTGAGCCGAGCGGTGTCTGATGGTCAAGACCAATATATACTCCGTTTTCGTCCTGCCAGAGAGCTTCTTCAAGCAGACCGTATTTTTCTTCGTCCCATGTCGCAAAGTCATATCCGAGAAGTCCGCCTGTATCGCCTGAGTTTGGATTGATGCACCAGAATGTGTGATGTATCATGTTTTCTTTCATGTAATCACGCAGAAGTTCCATCCATTTCTGGTTTTCCGCTCCGTCCATAAATCCGCCCCATTCGCCCATGAGCAACGGTGCGATATTCTGGTCATTTATGTAAGCCCATGTATCATACCAGTAGTCATCGAGCAATGTCTGTGTGGTGAAGTCCTTGTTAAACCATGTCTGTGCGTAAACTGCCGGACCGTAGTCATGCGGTGAATATACAATCTGGTGATTGTAAGCATCATTTCCGAAGTCTACAGGATAATCCTTTACACCTCTGAGGTTTCCGCCCCACCATGCAGGATACCATGGGGAAACTTCCGCACTTGCCTGCCAGATGTCAGGGGTAGCAAACGTTGCACCCTTTTCAGTCTTCGGATACTGTTCAATACCTTCAATCATTATAAGAAGATTCGGGTTTACATCAAGAATAGCTTTACCGCATCTTTCGGCTGCATATTTCCAGTTGTTTTCCGCTGTTGAATCGTCCCATTTTGCTATATCTGTAGGTTCTGCCGCTGAATAGCCACGTTTTCCGTGAGGTTCGTTCTTGAGGTCGAATGCAATAAGAGTATCATCATTCTTATATCTTTCTGCCATCCATACCCATGTATCAATCCACATATCAGTTGTAACCATAGTTCCGCTACTGTCTTCCTTGCCGTACCAGAGTTCATAGTTATGACCTGAATTGTTTGAGTCAGGGCTGTGAACGTCAACCATTACTTTAATTCCGGACTTCTTGCAACACTCAAGCAGTGTGTCGAATACTCCAAGGCTGTCTTTTGCTGTTCCGTCAGGATTGCAGAGTTCAGGGTTGAATGTATGGTATGGGTCAAGTGACGGGTTAATTCCCGAAGCTGATGCAGGGTTTCCGGTCATCCAGCCATAGAGAAGTTCCGTTGATACAGGTATTCTCAAAAGATTTATTCCATGGTCTGCACATGATTGTACAAGGTCGCTCATATCTGCCGACCATAAGCCGTGTGGGAAGCTTTCACTACAGTTAAAGCCAAACCAGTTTGCACCTGTTATCCATACAGGGTTGCCGTCCTTGTCGACAATCTTATTTCCGTCAGTGTGAAGCCAGTCATCATTTGTATCATCTGTAACCGCATTTGTATCTGTGATATTTGCAGACTGTGGGAACACTATTGATGTAAAAGTAAATGTCATTGCGAGTGCTGAAGCAGTTGCAACAGCCTTTTTCCATAATTTCATGTTAAATTTATCCTCCTCTTTTCATTCCTTCAATATTCATGATTTTGACTAAAAATATTATAACAAATCATTTTCATTTTGTAAATGGGAAGTCGGGTTTCAGATGTTACAAAAATATCGTTGATTTTCGTTGAATTTAACTAATTTCCACATTAAGACTGTGTAAAGAAAGTACCGGATTTTCAGTGTTATTAACACTTGCTATTGCATTTACAAAGATTATCTGTTATATTATAATGTAGTGTTTTCAATCATAACACATAAAGAATGAAAAAGAGGTTTGATTTATGCCAATCATAAAGAAAAACAAACAGCAGTTCCTGACTCCGCCAAGGCTGATAATATTCAGTTTTCTCATGATGATTATTATAGGTTCTGTACTTCTTATGTTTCCGTTCAGCAGTCGGGAACGTGTTTTTACACCTTATATTGACTGTTTATTTACTGCTACATCTGCGACTTGTGTAACCGGACTTATCGTATATGATACGGGAACATACTGGAGTTTGTTCGGGCAGATTGTAATTCTCGTACTTATCCAGTTTGGCGGCATCGGAATAGTGACATTTGCAACATTCCTGAACTCGTTTATAGGGAAGAAAATGAATATCCGTTCATTAAGGCTTGCTTCTGAATCAATTAACTGGGACGAATTTTCAGATATAAAAAAGTTACTGATTATGATTTTCAGAATATCGACATCGTGTGAATTAATAGGAGCTTTACTGCTCTGTACCGTATTTGTGCCGAAACATGGAGCTTACGGGGTCTATATCTCTGTATTTCTTTCAATATCTGCATTCTGTAACGGCGGTTTTGATATTCTGGGGTTTGAACATGAGAAATTCGCAAGCCTTTCATATTATGCCGACAATCCCGTTGTCATGATTACAATAATGTTGCTTATAACCTGTGGCGGACTTGGTTTCCTGGTCTGGTACGACCTTTTCAATTACCGCAAAACAAAAAGGCTTTTCCTGCACACAAGGCTTGTGCTTATAACTACGGGAATAATAATATTTGCGGGAAGCCTGATTATTTTTATACTTGAGCATGATAATCCGCTTACTATGGCTGACGACAGCCTTATGGTAAAGATTTCGCATTCAATCTTTCAGTGTGTAACTTACAGAACATCGGGTTTTAATACAATAAACCTTGCTAATATGCACGATTCCACGAAACTTTTTTCAATTATTATAATGATTATCGGAGCTTCCCCCGGCTCTACGGGCGGAGGTATAAAGACCACAACTTTCACTGTAATTGTAATGACCGTAATAAGCGTTATCAGGAATTACCCCGATACGATTATCCTTAAACGCAAAGTCGAAAAAGAAGTTGTATATAAGTCAATCACAATTACTTCACTGTTCGCATTCGCTTTAATTGTGATTTCCTGCATGATAGGACTTGAAAATAAGGGTTCTGTAAGTGCCGTTAATGCAATCTTTGAAACGGTTTCGGCAATGTCAACAGCAGGTGTTTCTGTAGGCGTTACAGCGATTGTGGACACTACTTCAAAAATATTGCTTATTATTGCTATGTTTCTCGGACGTGTAGGACCTGCAACGCTTGCATACTCACTCACAGCAGGGCTTGAGGCTCATAAGAAGAATGAAGTTATTCCGGAAGGAAAAATTATTGTAGGTTAATACGGAGAATTTTATGAACAATGAATACAATTTTGAGAAGCTTTCGGACTCTGTGAAAGTCTGTGTAAGCTCCGACCATACATTCGGAACTGATGCTTTCCTGCTCACCGAATTTTCAGGCTTCAGGGGAAGTGATATTATATGCGACCTCGGAACAGGTTGCGGAATAATACCACTTGCAATTTCTGTTCAGAAGCCCGGTGTCCCTATTTTCGCAGTGGATATTCAGCCGAAAGCCATTGAACAGCTTAAAAACGGCATACGGGAAAGTAACCTTGAAAACATTACTCCGATACTCGCAGACCTTAAAGAACTTCCGCCCGAAATGCCATTTCACAAGTTTTCGCTTGTAATCTGCAATCCACCTTATAAGGCTTCCAAGGCAGGAGTCGAAAGTCTTTCGGAAGCTCAGCGTATCGCAAGACATGAAGTTATGTGCAATATAAATGATATTTGCCTTACTGCTGACAAATTGCTTAAATTCGGTGGAAAACTCTGTATCTGCAACCGCCCCGAAAGACTGGCAGATGTCATAAGTTCCATGAAACAAAACCACATTGAGCCGAAAAAATTGCAGTTTATCGCCAAAGATAATCATTCTGCTCCCTGGCTGTTTCTCATCGAAGGAAAAAAAGGGGCAAAACCTTTCTTGCAGGTTCTGCCCAACCGCATAATTAAAAGCGGTACTTTTTTCTTTAATATCCCGAAAGTTTCTTCAGACTGAGATTTGTTCCGGCGACCCCCCCCCCCCAATGAGGGGGGTGGCCCCCCCAATGGTTTTAACGGGGGTGGCGGGTAAATATAAATACAGGTATTTAACCTGGAAAAATTTTAAAAAACCTGTAAGATAAAGGCGAATTAT
>URWK01000045.1 GCA_900551505.1 uncultured Ruminococcus sp.
CAGTATATACATCAAAGTTTTCATTTATGGTATATTCCCCGCCCTTTAAGTCGCCGACATTTGTCCAGCCTGTAACGGAACTGTCCTGAACGAATACCCTTACAGAAGAAAGACTTTTACCTGTTTCAAGCCCTATAACATCAAACGGAATTACATATTCAACATAATCCCCAACGTGTTTACAGATACAACCAGTATAATCACCCTTATTGAAGTACACATAACCGTTCGACATATAGTAAAGCCAGTAAGTTTCGCCATCACATTCAATCTTTATGTTATAAACGGGACTTTGAGCATTCTGAACAATCTTAGCCATGACATAAAGATTTTTTTCATCGTTTGAAATATAAACCGCATTATCTCCGTTGCTTGTGTAAAGCGTTTTGTCAGTCCATTCACTGTTACTTGAAAGGTCGCCGTCAGGAATTATAATGTCATTGTAAGTAAACATTTCTCCGTCACTGCGGTTTTCTGAATTTTCCTGATAAAATGAATTGTCTGTAAGTTTCTCGGTATCTGTTGAATCGGTAATTTCAAAACTTCCGAGATAATTTGCACCTATAGAAGTATTCCATAAGCCATTGTTTGCGAATTTAACCGAACGCATATAAACTTGAGAAATGTCATTGTTGCCGACAGAAATTTTCAGATAAGCATTCCATTTACCCGCTTCAAGTCCGGCAGGAATTTTAGCGGAAATGCTTTCTGTGTTGGTGGTGCAGGAATACCATTGCATAGGGTCGATATCAAGAGAAGTTCGGATATAGTTTCCGTCCTTTTCAAGAATAAGTTCGGTTTCCGGAGCTTTCAGAAGGCTTGCAAATCCTGTGTTCTCAACCGTGAAATTCAGTTTAAGCGTGTCGCCCTGCGGAACTGTTTCCGAAAGTTCTGAATTTCTGAGTACGAACCTGTAGCCGAGGTGGTCACGGACAAATTTAAAAACAGTCTGACCGTAATAGGCTGAATTATCTACGTTCTCAACGTCATATTGTTCCGAGAATGTGTAATCATTGTACAGCTGATATATGTTCGAGTTTATGTAACTGAGATGAGTTTTATACATTTCGGGAATGGCGTTTTCAGGCAAGTATGTATCATATTTTTTTGCCCAGTCGAGATTGCCCGAAAATTCACCCCCATAATAAGTATGTAATGTCTGATTCCCAAGCCATGTGGTTTGAACTGCTCTGTTCGAGAATGTTCCGAGGTCGCTGTCTGACCCCATATAACCGTCATTGTAAAGTCCCACTCTCTGTTGAGGAGAACCGTCTGCGGAAACATACTTATCCATTTCACTTGTGGAAATACCCACCCACTTCGCAAAAATATCAGGTGTTCGGACTGTTATGGGAATTTCTTCAGGTACGCAGTCAAGCATTGCTTCGAGTAACTGAACCTTGTAGTCAAGGGAAGTATATTTTCCGCCGTGCTGTTCGCCCCATTTACCTACAAAACCGCTTTCAACAAATGTGATAACGTCTTTATAGTCTTCAAGAATGTTGCTGTCCTTAATCTGCTGAATATGGTCAAGGACTTTTTCAAAAGTGGCAGGTTCGGGATTGTCAGTGCCGTTGGCATCATAGCGGAATCTGAGGGCAATTGTGCAACCGTCATTCTTGCAGTTTTCAAGAGTCTTTCTCAGATTAGTAAAAAAGGTTTCGTCAAGGTCGTAATCCTGAGTGCCGTTTATACCGCTGGAAAAACCGCCTATATCTATGAACATCAGAACAAGCCTTCCCGCACGGCTGTATACAGGCGTTTCAAGAGGTTTGCAGGTATACCAGAGCGTAGAGGTATAACCTGCACAAGGATTGTCTATGGTTTCTGTGCTTTCGGTATAGTCAATGTCTGAATTTTTTACGGTCTGCTCAACGGCAGTTACGGAATTATCCGAAACCGCATAACAATTTAACTGGACAGCCGAAGAAATTAGCATAGTCAGACACAGACAAAGAGAAATAAGTTTTTTCATATCTTCGAGCCTCTTTCTGTAGTTTTTCATTTATTATATCATATAAGAAAGGAACTTTTCAAATACCCGTTACAAATTTTTTTAAAGGGCTTGACAAGTGTATATGCTAAAGTATATAATGTATATATAGTATATATACAATTTATGAGGTGGTACTACGGATATTATTATTTCTAACCAGAACGGCGAACCTATCTATGAACAGATTGTACGCCAGATAAAAACGCAGATTATGAACGGAACATTGAGAGAGGGGGACGCTCTTCCTTCAATGCGTGGGCTTGCACAGTCGCTCCGTATAAGCGTAATCACAACAAAAAGGGCTTATGAAGAACTTGAACGGGACGGATTTATCGAATCCTACACGGGCAGGGGAAGCTTTGTAAAACGCCGTAACGCAGAGATTTTCAGGGAAGAACAGCTGAAGAAAATTGACAGTCTTATGTCAGAAGTCTGTAATCTTGCAGTGCAAAGTAATATTTCAGTTGAGGAACTTCATGAAATTCTCGATATAATGTATGGAGGAAATCAGAATGTCTGAACAAACAGAAAATGTCATAGAGGTAAATGGCATTACAAAAAAATATGACGGCTTTTTGCTCGACAATGTCAGCTTCAATGTTGCAAAGGGAAGTATTATGGGTTTCATCGGTCAGAACGGTTCGGGTAAATCGACCACCATTAACGCAATCCTTAACATCATCAGAACGGACAGCGGAAATATAAAGGTTTTCGGCATGGACAATCGGAAGCACGAAACGGAAATTAAAAAACATATTTCGGCGGTATTCGATGAATTACCGTTTCATGATGAACTTAATGCAGATGCCTTGAACAAAATTTTCAGGGATATTTATTTTGAATGGAACAGTGAAATATTCAGAAGTTATCTTGACCGCTTTCAGCTTCCGAGGAAGAAAAAATTCGGGCAGTTTTCAAAGGGTATGAAAATGAAATTGCAGATTGCTGCGGCTCTTTCGCACAATGCAAAACTTTTGATACTTGATGAAGCAACAACAGGGCTTGACCCGGTAATCAGAAATGAAATACTTGATATTTTTCTTGAATTTTTGCAGGACGAAGAAAATTCCGTTTTTATGTCTTCCCACATCACAACGGATATTGAGAAAGTCGCAGACAGTGTTACATTTATCGACAAGGGAAAAATCCTGCTCAGCGGTTTCAAGGACGATATTTTAAATTCTCACGGTGTTATCAAATGTTCAAAATCCGATTTCAACGAGATTGAAAAGTCCGATTTTATAAGTGCGAGAGTAACGGATTTCGGGGCGGAAGTTCTCATAAGCGACCGCAAAAAAGCCTTGCAGAAATACAGCGGAGCGATAATTGACCCGACTACACTTGAAGAAATAATGTTGTTCTATGTGAACCAGAACAAAAAGGAATGGAGATGATGACCTGATGAAAGGACTTTTACGCCGTCAATGGTATCTTTCCAGAAAGTCATTTTTCATGCTTTCGGCTATTGTATGCGGACTGCTGTTTATGGAAATTCTCGTAAGGCTGAGTTTGCAGTACGGAAATCTTGCGAACATTGAAAACAAGGACGACTTGGATGAAGTGACATACTGCATATTTATCATGTTGAACACTTTTTGTTGCATGAAGATATTTTCTTCCGATTATCATGTAATTCAGTCTGACTGTGAAGTTGGCTGGAGGAAATTCGGGTATACACTTCCCGTAAGTGAGAAATTACAGGCAGGTGCAACGATAGTGTGGGTTGCTCTCGGTTCGGTTTTAGGATTTGCCGAATTATTTTATACTGACCTTTGTAAGCAACAGACCCGTTGACAAGGCTTTTTTATGGGCAATACCGGCGGTTGGAATGTTATGTATACTTTCCGAATGCATGAGAATTCCAATTACATATCGTTTCGGGAAAGACAGTATTTCAGATGCCATAATGATAGCATTGATTTTTATATTAACTTCCGTGATTTCAAAAACCATTGTGCCGTATATAAATTCTTTCTCTGAAACACACCCGGAAATTATAGATAAAGATGCATGGTTTGCGGAGCAGGTTAAAAGTCTGCTTGTGCAGTGGGGCTGGGTATGTCCAGTGTTAATTGTGGTGGCATTTGTTTCAAGCTGGCTGATTTCCGCAAGGATACTCGAAAAGAGGTGCAGGTAAGTATGTACGGACTTATATATAAAAACTTTCTCGTAAATAAGAAAGTCATATTGCTGCATATGGGAGTATTTGTTTTCATGTATGCGATTTCTGTAATGCCTGTTATAACTAATGATGAAACCACCGTAAGCCTTATGCCGACAGTCCAGAGTTTTGTAAGTATTATTTCTGTAATTTCATCGTTTATGATTATAGGCTCGCTTGAAACCGCAATATTTGAACCTGATGAAAGAAAAAAATGGGCATATTTTATTTCTTGTACGGAAGCAGGTTGCAAGGCAGAAACAGGGGCGAAATACCTTACGATATATATAATTTCCACTGTTTCAGCAGTGCTTTCAATGATAATTATAAGCGTGATTTCTGACTTTTCGGGAACACAACCCGTTTATGATTTGTGCATATTTACATATATGTTCCAGCTGTTTTTAAGAGCTGTAGAAATTCCGTTTATATTCAGGTTTGGGAGGAAGATGGGCAACAACATTAAAGGTATAATATATATGACAGGGCTTTTAATAGCTGTAATATATTTTCTGTTCGGCGATTTATCTGCATTCGATACAGTTGATGAAATGTGGGAAAAGTTTTTTGCGTTGTTTGATACAGGACTTAATCCGAAAATCATAATAGTTCTTTCGGTTGCAGGATTGCTGGTAATACCTTTATATTATCTGTCCTATAAGATTTCCTGCAAGCTGTTTATGAAAGGGGTGGATAATTATGAAAGATAACAGAAACACAACGATTCTGAGAATTATAATTTTCCTTGTAATTACTTTCTTACCGGCATATATTTTTCAGATAGACACTACACAGTCATTAAGGTTAAAGTCTTATACAGGCACTATAACAATTATGCTTTACCCCACAATCGCAAGTATCATTACACAACTTATTACAAGGCAGAAAGAAAGGGATAATTTTCTTCACATAAATCTGAAAGGAAACGGCAGATATTATATATTTTCATTAAGTGTGCCAGTTATTTTCGGAATTATCGGCGGAATTATATTTGTCCTGCTGTTCATTAAAAATTACAGTCTTTCTTCCGCAATAGAATTTAACGGCGGAGGTCTGACAGTTACAGCAACGATATTATTCTCGTTAATGCTATGTTTTCCGCAATTTTTTATGGGTTTCGGGGAGGAATTCGGCTGGAGAGGTTATTTAACACCTGAACTTGAAAAACTGGTACCGGAGCCGGTAGCGGTTATCATCACAGGAATTGTATGGGGCTTATGGCACGCACCGTTAGTTGCGAAAGGGTATAATTGGGGAACTGCTTATCCGCCTTTTGTCAGAATTATAATGATGTGTGTAAGTTGTGTGCTTATGAGCTTTATTCTCACATGGCTGACTAAGAAAACAACTTCAGTATATCCGGCATCGCTTTTTCATATAGTCCTTGATATAATGATGTCACCGATTTCAGCTGTTATTATTGGGGATAGCACTGCAACAGAAAACCATTCTTTTGCTTCTGCGTTTATTTTTATGATAATTTTGCCATCAATAACTCTTATTTGTTGTGAACTTACGGATAGAAAAATATTGAAACCATAAAAACATTCGGGCAACTTCTTTTTATACAAAAAGAAGTTGCCCGAATTAATTATTTATTGAAATATTCCTGTTTCATCTTGCAGAGGTCAAAAACATTCAGATTTTCACTGTTATCATAATCCGCCGTTGTCCAGTCCGAAAGCTTTTTACCGGAATTTAAAAGCCAGCTTTTAAGGAATGAAATATCCTGTTTGTCAAAAACCTTATCAACATTTACATCACCTGAAACTTTTTCATCACTGTTCCCTATATCAAACTCTTTCAAAAAAACAGTACCCTGAGCAGAAGTATAGGCTACATAGATTGAATTTTTCCCTGCTATTGACACGGGATTGTTTACCGCTTCCACAGAAAGACTGTTTCCGATTTTCTTCAAAGAATTATCCGTATACTGATAAACCGACAAATCATTTTCATTCTGTGTGCCGATAGTTACATATGTATCATTTCCGTGAACGAATGGTTCAGCAAAGTAACAATTGCCATTTATTCTATCAGAAAATGAAATTGATGTAATCTTACCATTCTCAACAACATAAAGCCTGCAAGCTTTTTCGGTGGAAGTCACATAACATGAATTTCCGTTATAAACAGCTTTAGTTATTCCCGCTCCCTCATCAGAAAGTTTCAATGTTCTGTGTCCCTGATTATCCCAGAAGTCAACGCCCGTATTTGTTCCGTTATATGCTCCTCTATATGAAACCGCTATGCTTTCATCATCATTCACGGTTATCGAAATGTTACATACATCTGTATTGCCGTCCTCATACTGCTTAATTTCACCTGTTTTAAGGTCATATGAAGAAACGTGCAGAGCATACGGGAAAGAACCCGTTGTATATGCAAGGTAAAGTTTGTCATTGTGAATTGCAAAGTCCTGATACTGAGAAAGTTCACTTCCCTTTGCAAGAGTGTTCCACTTTCCATCTTTATAATACTTGATGACATATGTAAATTCAGAGCTGTTATTGTAAAGTATGTATGGAACATCATTGTACATACAAAGCTTTGTGTCATATGCCTGCTCCGTCATTTCAGAAGTATATTTTTCCCATTCTTTATTGTAGTATCTGCTGACAATTGTGCCATTTTCATTATTAGTAAGTAAATATAAATCTCCTTCTTCGGAAACTTGCAAGTCAAGTGAAAATGTGGATTCTGTCCAATCAGGTAAAGTTATACTTTTCCATAATCCGAATTGTGAAGTATCTGCAAATTCAGCTTTAAAGGTAAGTTCATCACCGTTAATCTTTATGTCGGAAAGCTTTATACCGCTGTTTGTGCCGTCAGAATAAACCAATGCACCATCTTGAACAGTTGCTTGAAAATCAAGAGAGCCTACACTATCAGGAGAATTAACTCCACCATAACACGAACGATACAAGTCGCCTTCCCCTGCATCAAGTCCGGTTTCATCAGGTCTGAATATATATATTTCATCATTTTCACTTTTATAATTTCCGTTTACATCTGTATTAACACGATAAACAACCATTCCTGTTCCATAAATTTTTACATCCATTTCTTCAGAATAAGCTTTACCTTGCTGACGATATTCAACTGCAAAAAATTCTGTATCTGAAAGAGGCGTTTTCAACAGATAAAGACGATTTCCATTCCTTGCCGAAGCCGGAGAAAGCGTATATGTTCCGTCTTCTGTAATTGTTTTTGCATCAAGCCAGCCCGAAACTTTATATCTCTGATATGCAAGCGGATATTGCACAAACACAGAATTTGATGCCATTATATCCCACATTCCCACCGGTGTACCAGTCCGGCTGCTATTCCTATACAAGTCCGGATATCCGACTGTATGCAAGAATTCATGACAAAGGACACCTGCTCCACCCGATATAATGTTTTTGAACAGTGATGTACTGTTATGCACATTAATCATTCCTGTACTAAGGTCATTAACACTCATTCCATACATTGAAAAACAACGTGGCCAGAAAATAGATGACATTGTATCTGAATTTCCGTCCATGACAAGTATTATATTGTCAATTATGCCATCATTATTCCCGTCAAGTTCACTTTCCGAAGAAATCTCCGTATTGGAAATTATCTCTGTAATTATAGATTCTATATTTGTGTACTTTTCAAGTGGTTCGTTCATTGTATAGGGAACAATTATATCACCTTGCATCTGCGGATATACAAAGTCAACATTCATTTGTCCATATGAAATTTCGTTAATATATCCTGCCATGGAAAGAAAACTGTCAGCCTTTTCACAATAATCAAGCATATCATCTGTGTATTCACTCATGAAATTATAATTCGCATCATCATTTTTAAACTGACCGAACAAAACAAGATTATGAACTGTTTGCTTTTCGACTTGTTTTGTATTTTCTTGTAACTGATTGTTTTGAAAAGACAGTGCATCTGCTTCAGGAAATAATGCACACGCCATACATACGGACATTGTCATTGCAAAAACACTTTTTCTTAATTTCATATACCTCTCCTTCATTAATTATATCGTATTATAGTATTTTTAATTTGTCAACATGAGCAACGCAATTATTATATCATAAAATTACGCTCTGTTACAAGTAAGATTTATTTTGGTTACTTTAAGTTTTTTAGATTGAGTTATGATTATTATTTTTCTGTTAAATCATTCACTTATCGGAGCAAACTTTATTCCGTTATCGTTTTCTATATTCTGAGTATGGATAATTTTGTTCCAAAATATATCTTCAGGTATTCCATACGGGAAAGCTTTGCAAGTATTCTTATTTAAATTATCGAAATCAAAGTGCTTGCAGTCCAGACACTGAGAAAATATTACGCTCATTGTTTTTATCTCCTTTAAATTCAAAAGGCAACTTTACAAAGTCTATGTTATTATTTATAATAACCTTATTATTGAGTAGTGTCAAGCTGTTTTAAAAAAATTTCAGCTAAATTTTATCCCGTTGATTTAACATTAAGTCAACACAAACAACTATTTTATTTTCGCTGTTTAGGCTATAATTTTCAAATGGAACGGTTTTTGTGGGGGGGGGTGTTCCCCCGCCGGGGCGCCTGCCGGGATGCGGCGTTTTGGGGGGAACCCCACGGGCGGGGCCGCCCGGCCCCCTACCGTGCGGCGATAGTATATAAGCTGCA
>URWK01000046.1 GCA_900551505.1 uncultured Ruminococcus sp.
CATCTCCACCCCCCGCCAACACCCCAAACAACACCCCACCACTCTAACCAAACAATATTAAATCTTGCGCGGGCCCGGCCCCCCCCCCCCCCCCCCCCCCCCCCCATATTAACAATTACGATTTACTAACCTTTTTATAAATACTTTTCATGAACACAAGTGCTGTCACAGTTCCGCAAAGTTCTGAAACAGGAAACGCCCACCAGATTAATTTTTCTGCATCTGCACTCCCGGTAAACAGCCACGCAAGAGGCAACGCAGGCACAAGTAATCTTACCACTGAGAGAATAAGCGAATGTACCCCGTAGTCAAGCGACTGAAACACACCTTGCAATGAGATATTCACGCCTGCAAACAGATATCCGAGTGTAATTATCCTCAATGCCATTATACACAAAGCCATCGTTTCATCGGATACCGCAAAAATTCCTGAAATCCGGCTTGCGAATATCTGCATCACCACAAGGCATATTGCCATCATTACCAGAATATAACCCGTTCCGTATACAATCCCCTGTTTTACTCGCTTCCGGTCGCCCATTCCGTAATTAAATGCTATTATCGGTATCATTGCGTTGTTCATTCCGAATGCTGCAAAGAACACAAATTGCTGAATCTTATAGTATATCCCGTAAGCCGTTACAGCCGTTGCCGAAACCATTCCGAATATTATATTTACCCCGTAAGTCATAAATGACATAAGAGCCTGCATTATAACAGCCGGTATTCCTATCTTGTAAATTTCGCCTATTATATGTATGTCGGGCTTCATGTACTTAAATCCCGTGTCCATATCCGACTTGTTAAAGGCATAGTGAAATACCGCATCGAGAATAAACGAAACAAATTGCCCGATAACCGTTGCATAAGCTGCCCCTTCTATTCCCATTTCCTTGAATCCGAAGTAACCGAAAATCATTATCGGGTCAAGTATTATATTTACAACTGCCCCTGCTATCTGTGCTATCGTTGTAAGCATGGTCTTGCCTGTCGCCTGCAAGAGTTTTTCATATGTAACATACATTACTATCCCTAAAGAAAAATTCGTACAGATTTGCAGATAGGATTTTGTCATGTCAATTATAACCGGGTCATTGGTTTGCGATTTCACATAGGCATCAATCCCGAAAATCCCGAATAACAGAAAAACTATGAATGTACACACTCCAAGAAATATTGAATTGCCTGCAATGTAACTTGCTTTCTTTCTGTTACCTTCCCCGAGGCTTCTTGAAAGCAGTGCATTTATTCCCACGCCTGTTCCTACTCCGATTGCAACCATAAGCATCTGAACCGGAAATGCAAGTGTCATTGCATTCATGGCATAGTCACTCATGTTCTTTATGGTGTCAGTGTCCTTCATGCAACTTACGAAGTAGCTGTCAACGATGTTGTAAAGAGCCTGTATTGCCATTGAAATTATCATCGGTATTCCCATACTCAAGAGCAATTTCCCTACCGGCTCATACCCCATCTTGTTGCCTGTCGCCTTTTCATTTTCCATCTTATAACTTCCTCCCTTTCAGAAAAACAAAAAAATCGCATAGCTTTTTTAATCCGGACTTATGCCTTTAAAAAAGCTACACGATTATTCGGAATTTATTATATCACATTTTTTCGCAGCTTGTAATAGTCACATTTTCACAAACTTTATGAAAACTTATTTTCTCGTTTTAATCAGATTTCTTAACCGAAAGGAGATTACCCTCAATGAATAACCTCGGAAAACTTTTTGCAAAACTCGGCATAAAGCTTGTAGCGTCTGCCCTGCAACAAACTATTTCTGCCTGTTCCCCTGCTTCAAATCCCACACCTGCACCTGTTCCGCCGCATATATATAAAAGCAAAGAAATTTTTGTCCGTGATATTTCAGGAAAGCCCGTACTTCTTGCCTACAGAGGACATGATAATTTCGTTACCGTTCCCAATGTGGTTATTGTCTACCCTAATTGTTTCCGCTCAAACCCCGCAATATCTCATGTTATCTTCCCCGAAAGTGTATTCAGGATTTACGGCAACTGTTTCATTCGCTGTGAAAATCTCCGTTCAATAAACATCATGAACCCTCACTGTCAGGTCGCTAAGTCCATGTTCCTCGACTGCCCGAAAATTTCAAGGATTACCATTCACGGAAAGTCCCTTGACATACTCTCTGCCGATAACTGCGAACTCCGTGTATCTTTTCGCTATCTCTGTGCCAGAAACCGTGAAGATGAAGAATACGCACTTTTATCTTCAATGAATGTCGGACGTACTCAGAAATTTGTCGTAGCTGTCGCAATGCTTCAGCGATATGAAAATGAAGAACTTGCAGAAGAATTTCTTAAATACCGTATCCATGAAGCTTTACACGCAGTCGCTTCCGACCAGAAAACAGTTTCTTTCCTGCTCGAACGTTTCGGTCAATATGTATACCCTGCCGTTTTCCCCAAGCTTATCGAATATTCGAGAAAAAACAACTTCACCGAATCACAAATCGCTTTTATGGAATTTTGTAATAAAAATTCTGTCAATACTGATAATATCGGCAATCTTTCACTTTAATCATTTAAAGCGTTTTATTGTTATCCCAACAAATTTTACTCTTAAAAAATATTTCTCATAAGAATTTCTCATACTTCAAAAATCCGATTGTGTTATAATATGAAATATCTTAGACCATAATTTAACTAAATATTTGACTAACACTTGAATCGGGGAGGTAATTATTCCTTGAAGAAATTATTTGAATCAAACACACTTGACAATACCAAAAAAAAAGATGAGAAAGACATTATTGATGTGGTTGAAGACTTCGACTACAAGACACAGAGTGAAGATTATAACATTGAATATAAAAAGTGGCGTTCCGATAAGAATAACCCTTACGCTTACAACTACATAAAAAACCGTAAAGAACGTGTCTTTACTGACGGCTATGGATATGTGGAATCTTCACAAGATATCGCAAGAAGAAATGTACTTACAAAAATCGGTACACAAATTGGCTGGGCTTTGATTATTTTTTTCGCTGTTAAAACCTTTGTTCCGAATATAATGATATTTATTCTAAGGCTTTTCGGCGTTGATGTTTCAAAATCGTTCTTTCTTGACTACACTTTCGGAAATCAAACTGCTGTTGCCTTTATAAAAATCACCGAAATTATTCTGAAATACCTTATACCGACAATTTTCCTATGCCGTAGTTTTAAATTTCCCGACAAAATAGCAATTCCTCTGTACTTCAAGGACAAAAGAGAATTTTTTACGGGAATTTCAATAATGTTCGCCTTTCAGCCTGTACTGTTCGCTATAAGTATAGGGATAAGGTCGTTGTTTTCTAACTTCGATTACGCATCTGAACAACGTGTTTTCTCTGAATTTTCGATAACTTCCGTTCCGATTATACTTTACTTCGCATTCTCTGTACTGGGAATACCTCTGCTCTGCGAATTTTTTATTCACGCTTCATCTCTGCACGTTCTGAGGCAGTTCGGGGACTGGTTCGCAATCATATCTACCGCAATTTTCAGTGTAATTATCGAACACGAACGCTTTTCGATAGTAAGCACTTTCATAATGGCGGTAATTATCGGAATGTTCGTTCTCAGGAGCGGAACAATCTTCATGGGAATAATCATGCGGTTTATATATACTTCATTTACGGGAGTTGTATTTGTGATGCTTAAACTCGGCATGGTGAAACAGATTATTATTGTATGCATAGCTTCGGAGATTGTTGGAATTATCGGGCTTATCGCCTCGAAGAACAATACTTTTAAAAATATGAAGCTTGTAAACAATGACGGTGTGCCGTACAGCAAGAAATTTATTCCCCTGCTCACCGCTCCGACTTTGATTTTCTCAATATTTTGCAGTTTAATTTTAGGTTGATACATATGTACAATAAATTTATGCAGAGGGCAATTGAACTTGCCGGGAAGGCTTATTCTGTCGGTGAAGTCCCGATAGGTGCGGTTGTGGTAAGCAGAAGAAAAAACAGATTCGGCGAAATTGTCGGCGAGGGCTTCAATAATCGTGAATCCGAAAATAATCCTGTCGGTCATGCGGAAATTATCGCTATACAGAAAGCTTCCATAACACTTAATGACTGGAGGCTTTCGGGATGTGATTTGTATGTAACGCTTGAACCGTGTCCGATGTGTTGCGGTGCTGTCATTAATTCAAGAATAGAAAGGCTCTATTTCGGAGCTTTTGACGAAAAGGCAGGGTCTGTTTACTCGGTTCAGGAAATGTTCCGCTTTCCTTACAATCATAAACCCGAAATTTATGCGGGAATTATGGAAGACGAATGTAGCATTATACTTTCTGATTTCTTCCGGAAACTGAGAAAAAAATCATTTGACATTGAATAAAATACATAGTATAATTTCTTATATACCCCTGTCCGTTACGGCAGGGGTGTAATACTATACAGAGAAAAAATTTATATTGGAGGTATTAAAAAATGGGAAAATTTATTGTTACTATCGCCCGTGAATACGGTTCGGGCGGAAGAACCGTTGCACAACTTGTCGCAAAGAAACTCGAAGTTTCTTTCTATGACAACAAAATGCTTGAACGTACGGCGGAAGAAAGCGGTCTTGCAAAAGAAGTTATCGCAGAAGCCGAACAGAAAAAAACAAACAGCTTTCTCTACAGTCTTTACATGAACTCTATGGAACTGCCGATTTCCGATAAAATCTTTATCGTACAGAGCAAAATTATAAGACAGATTTCTGAACAGGAATCCGCTGTTATTGTCGGTCGCTGTGCGGACTATGTACTCAGTGAATATTCACCTTGCATAAGAGTATTTCTCCATGCCCCTCTTGAAGAACGTGTTAAAAGAGCTGTCGAAGAATACGGAGTTTCCTCAAGGAATCCGCAGTTTACAGTTATCAGGAAGGACAAAGACCGTTCTTCATACTACAACTACTTTACTGACAAAAAATGGGGTAAGGTTCAGAATTATGATATTGCCCTCTCTACTTCAATCGGTCTTGAAGAATGTGCTGATATTATTGTTAAATACGTTAAGACCGTCATCGGCAAGGAGGAGTAATATTTGACCAGTCAACCGGAACTACAACAAGAAACTAAAGAAAATAAGATGGGTGTAATGCCTGTCAACAAACTTCTCATTTCAATGTCCCTGCCTATGATGATTTCAATGCTTGTGCAGGCTCTCTATAATGTTGTTGACAGTGCATTCGTTGCCCGTATAAATGAAAATGCTCTTACTGCCGTATCGCTTGCATTCCCGGTGCAGAACTTCATGATTGCAGTTGCTTCGGGAACTTGTGTCGGTGTAAATGCGTTGCTTTCAAAGAGCCTCGGCGAAAAAAATCAGGAACGTGCCGACAGTACCGCAAACAATGCTATCTTCCTCGGATTTCTCAATTATGTAGTGTTTGCACTGTTCGGAATTTTCGGAGCGGAATTATTTTTCCGCTCACAAACCGATGTTCCCGAAATTGTAGAGTACGGGAAACAATACCTTAATGTCTGCTGTATAATTTCTTTCGGTATGTTCGCTCAATTCACTTTTGAAAGACTTCTGCAAGCTACCGGAAAAACTTTCTACACCATGATTACTCAAGGTATAGGAGCAATTATAAATATTATCCTCGACCCGATTTTTATTTTCGGCTATTTCGGCATTCCTAAAATGGGAGTAACCGGTGCGGCTGTTGCCACTGTTATCGGTCAGATATGTGCAGGCTTGCTCGCACTTTTCTTTAACCTGAAAGTAAATCACGAAATTCACATTTCCATGAAACATTTCAGACCTGACAGAAATACCATAAAGAAAATTTACGATGTAGGTGTTCCGTCAATAATCATGCTTTCAATCGCTTCTGTAATGTCATTCGCAATAAATAAAATCCTGCTCAGATTCTCAACTACCGCCGCAGCGGTTTTCGGAGTATATTTCAAATTGCAGAGTTTTATTTTTATGCCTGTATTCGGACTTAATAACGGAATGGTTCCCATCATCTCCTACAATTACGGAGCAAGAAAACCTGACAGAATTATGAAAACCCTGAAACTCAGCATTACTTATGCAATTGTCATTATGGCAATAGGTATAGTTGTCTTTCAAGTCTTTCCCGAACAACTTCTTTCCGTGTTTAATGCTTCTGAAGATATGATTAAACTTGGTGTCCCCGCTCTCAGAATTATCAGTATAAGCTTTATATTTGCAGGATTTTGTATTGTTTCAGGTTCTGCATTTCAGGCTCTCGGGAAGGGCTTTCTAAGTCTTTCAAACTCGGTCATCAGACAACTTGTAATTCTCGTACCTGTTGCCTACCTTTTGTCGCTTTCGGGCAATGTTCATATCGTATGGTGGGCTTTCCCGATTGCGGAAATAGCTTCGGTAACTTTCACAAGTATTTTTCTTGTCCACGTCTACAAAAAAATCATCAAACCACTTGCCTGATGATGATTATTCTTTAAAAACCGGCTTGCAATACAGCCGGTTTTTCACTGTCTTATAAGAATTAATATTCAAATAGGGGGTTTATTTTTTCGGTAAGGTATGATATAATAAAAAAAACGTATGTAACGGAAATTTAAAGAAAGGACTTATCATTACTATGTTTAAAAAGACTACTAACATAGCTGTTATCGTTTCCGGAATTGATGAAGAATATCAAAATAATATTCTCAAGGGTATTCGTCAATGTGCCTTGGAAAACAGCTATAACGTATCTTACTTTATAGCATTCGGAGGCGTTCTCCAAAGTTATAAGCATGACCATGGAGAGTTTAATATCTTCAACTTACCTAATTTCAGCCGTTTTGACGGTGCAATCCTGCTCACAAACACTATTTCTTCTGACAGTGTGAGAGAACACGTTTTCAGTGAAATAAAAAAAGCCAATATCCCCGTTGTTTCTATAGATAATGATATCCCTGAAATGTATTATATTGGCATTGACAATAAGCTTGCTATGAAGAAAATCGCTGAACACCTTATTATTTACCACGGCTTTTCGGACTTCAAGTATATTTCAGGACCTTTGAATAACACCGACAGTATGAAAAGACTTGAAGGTTTCCTCGAAGCAATTGAGGAACACAATATTCCTTTCAACAAGGATGACGATGTTATGGTTGGCGATTTTACCGCAAAATACGGGAAAGCTGTTGCCGAAACAATCGTAAATTCAAAGCACATTCCGCAAGCTATAGTGTGTGCAAATGATGCAATGGCTCTCGGATTACTCTATGCTCTCGAATCTCGTGGCGTTTCCTGCCCTGAGCAAGTCTGCATTTCAGGTTTCGACAATATCTATACTGCAAGAAATTACTATCCCGAACTTACTTCCGTTGAACGTTCTCTTTATCATACGGGCTACCTTGCCTGCGAAAAGCTGTTCAAGGACTTTAACGGAGTCGCTCAGCCCCGTGCGGAAATTATCCCTACAAGAGTTGTTTTCGCCACAAGTTGCGGTTGCCATAACAAACTTCCGAACAATATTGCTGAATTTAAACGCAAGAATATCCGGGTTATCGAAGAATATCAGGCAGGCATACCGCTTATAAACAGAATGTCTTCAGACCTTGCAGAAGCGGAAACACTTGAGGACAACCTTGAAAGACTTAAAAAATATATCACGGAAATCAAGTGCGAACAATTCTATCTCTGTATGTGTGAACACTGGATAGAAGCTTACGATGTGCGTGGCGACTACAGGTCAAAGAATATCCGCAACGGTTATACAAAATATGTCACTGTACCACTTGCATATCATGACGGCTCTTTTGGATATTATGAAAACTTTGAAAGCTCCGTTATGTTGCCGGAACTCTCAAAAAACACTCCTAATCCAAACAATTATTTCTTCGTGCCGATACATTTTCAGGATTTGTGCCTTGGATACTGTGTAATCTGCAATTGTGAATTTCCTATAAAAAATCCTATGTTTCATACATGGGTACTTAATATCAGTACATCTTTGCAGAATATCCGCAATAAAATCTGCCTTGAAGTGATGATTAAGCGATTGGACAAGCTCTATGTTATAGACCAGCTTACGAATATATACAACCGTTTCGGATTTTCGAGATATTCAAAAGAACCTTTCAGGGAATGCGTTGAGAAAAAGTATAACGCTATGATTTTATTCATAGACCTTGACGGACTGAAGGAAATAAATGACCGCTTCGGTCACACTGAGGGCGACAATGCCATTATAAATGTTGCTCAAGCTCTCAAATATGCCTGCCATGACAACGAGATTTATGCAAGGTTCGGCGGTGATGAATTTATAGCTTTCGCAGGAAACTGCTCCGAATCTCACGCAAAAGGTATTTGTGAAAGAATACAACAATACCTTGATGACTACAACAATTGTTACCAGAAGCCTTATAAGATTCAGGCAAGTATCGGTTATCACATTGTTGTGCCTGATGAAGATTCTTCTATTTTCGACCTTATCAGCATTGCCGACAACATTATGTACGAAATTAAAAAGAAGAAAAAGAAAAATGTAAGATAAGCTCCTTTATATTTTTATTTCTGATAAATCAGGGGGGGGGGGGGGGGGGGCGGGGGGGGGGGGGGCGGGCGCGACATTTTTTTTATATTTTTTTTGTGTAGGGTGTTTTTATAAATATTTTTTTTGTGGTGTGCACAGGGGCGGGAC
>URWK01000047.1 GCA_900551505.1 uncultured Ruminococcus sp.
ACTGTACCTTTTTCAATGTCTTCTTTCTTAATCTGCGACTTGTCTTCGGTTTTTGAACTTTTCCAGTCAGTAGTAGCCTTAACATCGACTGAACCGGTAACACTTTTGTTTGTGCTTGTCTGAATGAGTTTTATTGTCTTTTCTTCTGCTTTTGTCTTACCATTGAGGAATTTAGCCTGAAGTCTGACAACTTTTGTTTCTCCGCCCATTATTTCAAAATCAATATAACGTCTTGTTATTTCACCCTCGTCATTTCTTTCAAGGTGAAGTGTATAACCGTTATATTCCGCACCGTCTGTGAAACCATTATCTTTGAAATTCAGAAGTGCAAGATTGTTGTCAGTAATTTCAATGCGATATTTCTCTTCCTTGTTTTCATTTACATGGTTTCCCGCAATAGTAGCCATGAGATAGAAACTTTCGCCTGACTCAACTGAAGCAATATTCTTGAATTTACTGTCTCTGAATGTCACACTGCTGTTAGTCAAAACATTTGGGTTTCCGTTTTGGTTTTCACCGCTTGCCGTTGATGAGTTGTAGGACGGTACACAAAGCACCATCAGTGTGAGCGACAGCATTACGCTGACTGCCCGTAGCCAAAAATCTTTGTTCCGGAATGTGTCCGGAATGTTTACTGATTTCTGTGTCATAATAAAACATCCTTTCTTTTTTATTTGGGATATTGTGAGGCCTCCCATAGCCCTATTATTTTAACATTTTCAGAATAATGTTTCAAGAATTATTATTACATAAAAAGTTCAGTAATGTGTTATGATTATATGAATATTTATTATTAAGTACAATAAATTAAGTGTTTAAACGTTTAATTTGTGCAATATGCAGAATGGCAGGATATTTTCCACCTTTATGGATAGAATATTATTCACGAAAAAACAGCGAAAAATTTTATATTATCGGCTCTGCAAACTTTTAATTGTAATATTATTGTTGTCGCACTTAAAGTTATTCATATATTCACTCGGACTCTGCAACAACATAAAAAGCCCGGAAATTCACTTTTCACAAAGTGAATTTCCGGGCGTATTCTTAAATCTTATTGTACATTAGCTATAGCTTTCGCCATAAGTATCATGTCCATGATATTTAAATTGCCGTCATAATTGTAATCTGCATTCGCAACCATTTGATATGTAAGATAATTGTCCGCACCGACTAAGTATCTCGCTAAAAGTATAAGGTCAGAAATATTGAACTTGTCATCAAGGTTCAAATCGCCTATGAGCGTTGGCTCTGCAACAGCAAGCCGGATTGTTTTAACTTCACTGTTTCCCGCATAATCCGAAATTGTAAGGTCATATTGATATTTACATTCCGTTTCCGAAAGGTCAACGGTTACTTCAACAGAACCGCCCTTTGAAATATCCGGGTCAATTTCTTCCGCCGATGATATGTATACCAGTACGCCGTCAGCCTGTAACAGTATTTCTCCAAGATAAGCATTGTCGCTTACTGTCATGTTTATAACGTTATTTTCCTTATCGTACTCAAATTTTTCAACTACAGGTTTATCATTGTCAACGAGGAATGAAACCGTGGATTTATGAACCCTTGCATTTTCAATACCATTAAGGAGCACATCACCTTCAAAGCTTGCAGAGATTTCATAAGTATAAGTTTTTCCGTCTTCAAATTCCTCTTTTTTGTCTGTTCCGTATTTGGTGAGTATCAGATAATCTGCTAACCCGTAACTTACTTTCTGTTGTGAATAATCCATGTATTCATTTGAAAGCTCTTTTCCCGTTTCATCATAAAGACTTATCGAAAATCCGCCCAATGTATTTCTTATTGGAAAGAATGCAGGTGCTACTGAATCGACAAATTCATTCATAAATGAAACACTCAGCTTTTCCGGGTGTAACTTTCCGTCAGCCCCCATTCCAAAGTCAATGAAATCTGTTGAAGCTTCTTCATCTTCACCGGGTTCTTTTATTTCAAAGATTCCGTTAGGCTGTAAAAGTCCCTGTTCGTCAAATACCGATTGTTTAAGCCAGTCCCCTGCAAATCCGGAAATTGCAACGGAATATTCATTATCTTCATCTGTTATGCTTAAAAAGCCGTCAACATAGAAACCGTTTGTAAAGACTTGCATAAGCTGTTCCATATCGTCCCTGTCAAGTTCGATTGAAACGGTAACGTTTGCGGATTCTCCCGCAGGCACTGAAACAGTGTTATTTTCGTCTGTTCCCAAATAAGTTATTATTGTCTTATCGAGTCCGAGAGGTGTAAGAGTATCTACATATTTCCCTGTTTCTTCTTCATAAGTGTAATTGTCCGTATTTATAATTGTGTCAAGCTTCATCTGTTTATCAGTGTCGGAGAGGTTATCTATTGTAATAGAAAAAGAATACATTCCGTCTTCTGAATATCCGATTTCCGCCTTTGGAGTTTCATTTCCGTCCACGGAAATATACACATCTGCATTAAGTGCGGAACTGATATTTACCATACCTGAACCTTGTTTTCTCGGCGAAACTGGAAGTCCGTTTTCTTCATCTGTGATAAGTTCAGTGGTATTCATAAAAACGGTATTAATAGTATTAACCAAGCCATCACGATTGATTATTTTGCCAAATCTCTCTGAATCTTCACTTGTAAGCAACATTTCTTTCATCATAGCAGAATAACCTGCCATTCTCGGAGTAGCCATTGAAGTGCCTTCCCAGGCTTCATAGGCATCGGCAGAACTGTTCACGGAAGAAAGAACCTGTTCCCCAAGCGTTGTAATATCCGGTTTAAGTTTAAGGTCAGGTGTAAAGCCCCATGAAGAAAAATCGGAAGCATGATATTTATCAGTTTCTTCATCGTATCCGAAAGAACCTACACCAATACAGAACGGAAGATTTCCGGGACAACTGTCCATCGAATAATCAATATAATCCGTATATGGCAAACCGCCTTTTTCTACAAGGTCAAATTGATTAAACTCATTTCCTATGGCAACATCAATTATTATTCCAAGGTTCTTTATATTCTGCATGATTTCATTGTAAGGATTATCCGGTTGCATATAAAGGGCTGTTGTGCCATAACTGCAATTTATAACATCAGCACCAATCAATACGGCATCTTCAAGGGCTGAAATTTCCGCTTCTGAAGTCGTATATTCGGAATTGTCCGACATTACTTTCATAAATGCGATTTGGGCGTTTCTTGCCTGACCGAAAAAATCTTCGCCGTTATTTCCTGCGACAATACCCGCAACATGACACCCATGACCGCCCGTAACATCGTCAGCACTGAAAACGTCCGTATCCCCGTCCGCATAGTCATACGCAAAAATAATCTTGTCACTTTTTACTGTATCGAGATAATTTTCATTTTCCGAAACATTCATTTCGCTACCTGTAAGCAGGTTTTGCATATCTTCCATTGAATACTTAGGATTCTGCGGAGCTACTGAAAAGGCTTCGTGATTAGTAAGCATACTTGTATCGAGTATGGCAACTAAAATTCCTTCGCCTGTGTATTGTTCCGAAATATCCATAACTGACGTTGTTGTATCGGTTTCAGGCAGTGTCATTGTCTGAATACTGTTTTCTGTAGCAATTCTTTTTACGGTATTATTTTTCGCTGTATCCTGCTTAACAACATTCTGTTCCGAAACTCTCTTTACTCCTTCGATTTCAGAAATTTTCCGGGCTTCTTCCTCTGTAGCCGAAACCGTAAACGCATTTATAAGAACAGTAAAATCCTTTCTTCCCTCGAATGACACTTGCGGAATGTTCTCCGAAATAAGACTTTTAACCTGCTCATGTTCGTCCATAAGTTCCTGTTTCATGGCTTCTGTGTTATCTGAGTTAAAAGGATTTTCCTGAGAATTATCCTTCTTTACTCTTTCAGCCATCGGAGCGTTTTCAAGCTCGACTATAAAAACTTTCTGTTCTTCTGACTGCTGAACAATTTCATCTGTCGTAACTGCTGAAATCTGCGGAATTATATTTGATGTCAGTACACAACAAAGTGCAACACTTAACGATAACAATTTTTTCTTCATAATTACGCCCCCTCTTTAAGATAATATTATTCTAAAAATAGTATAACATAAACTAAAGCAATATGTCAAACTAAATTCACAACAAATCATCATGAAAGAACATTTTCTATCTAAATACCAATATATTTTTTATTTATTTATACAAAACACCGAGAAGTTTAAATTATGGCATTAATGAAAACGGCAGTTTACATAAAAAAAGTTGTCCCCCTACGGATTATCTGTAGAGGGACAAAACTTATTTATTTAAGAATGCGATTGAACAATGTTTTTCAGGTCAATCCGTTATCATCAATACATAGTAGCTGTGCGGTTGTCAAGCAAGCTATTGATGGTGAATGTTTCAGAAATATCGCCTGAGCTGTAAGTAATGTCTTTTTCAGGGCTGAACAGTGAATCTGTAACATCGGTCTTGAATGAGTCTGAACCAACCTTGTATGTCATGTTGTTTCCGAATTTTTCAATTCCGCCTGCGTGGTTTGTAAATGAAAGTATTTCACTGCCGTAAGCTTTTCCGAATGTAACTGTTGTACCTGCGTCTTTGTCACTGTTTGCAAGTTGAAGAATATTCAGACCTGACCTTGTCTGGGTGAATGTAAGACCGTTGTCAGTTCTGTAAGAATCATTGATACCGCCAACTATACAAGCTTTCATATTTGTTCTGTACATAACAGTTTCAAATACCATTCCTTCAGGGTCATAACATTCGTCAAGGTTTTCAACCATCATGTCAAGGTGATTCAAGCTGTCTTCAACAACACCATCAAGCATATAATATGTACCAATTGTGGCTCTGTCGCCTGCTGCTGTATACTGTGCAAGAGTGCATTCGCCGTTTGTCCTGTCGTATCTTACAAAGGCACACATCCAGTCACAAGTCGGGTCGTACATAAGACCGTAAATGTATCTGTCGGTAACAAGTGTGATTTCATTGAACGGAACGATAGTTGCACCGTTATATGATTCACGAACCTGCTGATAGTTTACTTCAACGTTTGCTTCGTCAACGCCACTGAATGTAAATTTGCTTGTATCAGGGTCGAACCAGAATTCAACGCCGTCCATAGATGCGTATTTGTGACCGAGGAAGCTGTAACTTGTATCGGTGTTTTCAGAGATGCTGTTGAAGAACTCAAAACCGTCTTCCGTACGACCGATTGAGGAATTGATTAACTGAACCTTTCCGCCAACGCTGTAATCTGTAGGCTGGAACATTTCATCATCCTTAGAGATATAGCTGAATGTCTTAACAGCGTTCTGTAAGACTGAAGTCGAGTTGTTAAGATATGTATCATTGAATGACATATAACCATTATTGAAAAGTTTTGCGGAAATTTTGCCATCACTATAAGTAACATCCGATGATGAACCGTAAGCGCTGTACTTCATGGTTGCGTAATCATTTGATATCTTTGCATTGTAAGGATTCAAGAATAATTTACTGCCATCAGCAACAGCATCAAGTGCATATGCAGAAGTCTTGAACCAAGAACCTCTTGTAAGGTTAACTGCCTTGAATGATGCACCTGTATTTGTATTTGCAACTGTAGCTGTCCAGCCGTTTGCATCTACTTCGAGAGCAGAATTGCCGTTGACTAAATGGGTAATGTTTCCGTCTTCATCTGCATTTACAGTAACTTCGGAAGTTTCTTCGCCGTTATAAATTACATTATAAAGTTTGAAAAGGTCTTCATAATTTACATGTAAATCGCCGTTAATGTCGGCAACCGTTCTCTGAACATCAGTGAGTGAAGCTTGTCCCCATAAAGCACTTCTTAGAAGGTTACTGTCCTGTTCATCAATAACGCCATCAAGGTTTACATCTCCAAGGAGATATGTATTGGCTGTGGTTTCGGCACTGAGGGAAACTGTCATACTGGTGGCAGTTAAAATAGCGGTTAATAAAGCAGCGATATTTCTTGACTTTTTCATAATACTATTTCCTTTCTGTAGTTTATTTATTATACGTTTAAATTAGGTTTTAAAAATTTTATTATAGTTAGTATAGCACAAAAACGGTCATTTGTCAATGGATGTTTTATGAAAATTAACGAAATCGTTTTAGCTGGCAGGTTTTCGGGGACTTACATATTTCAAAACAAATTTTAAGTAACACTATGCAAAAAAATAATCGACAGACTTCTTTAATTGTCTGTCGATTCGTATAACGTTTAAGTTTTTTCACTCATCTTTTTTCGCTTTTTCTGATGAAAACAATGTAATCTGTAATAACCATCAATGAACATACAAACCAAATTACAGGTTCAAGAATACAGATTCCGAAGTAGCCGAGTTGCGGGGCAATTACAAGCGATGCAAGCACTTTAAGCAGGAGTTCCATAACACTTCCGCTTACCGGCACAAGCTTTCTGCCGACTCCCTGAAGACTACTGCGGAGAATTATAAGAACGCTGAGTACAAAGAAAAATGAAACATTCCATATAATATACTGTGATGCGGTTGAGATAACCGTTTTGTCTGTTGTTCCTGTAAGAGCCACTATAAGAGGTCTTCTGAACAGCAGAACCACAAGAACAGAGAACGCACTCCACGCAAAAGCTATTAAGATACTGTATTTTATGCCTTTCTTAACTCTGTCCATCTTTCCCGCACCGAAATTCTGACTTGTGAATGTGGAAGCCGACATTGAAGCGGTCGAAAGAGGCAACATAAATATATCATCAATTTTCCTTGCCGCAGTATGTGCGGTAATGGTGCTTGTTCCGAGAGAGTTTACAGCCCCCTGAAGAATAACCGAGCCTACAGAAACTATTGCATACATAAGCCCCATTGAAAGCCCTGTACTTGCAAGGTCTGAAAGCAATTTCCGGTCAAAGATTAAATCAGACTTCCGGAAAATCAGGAAGTTACATTTCTTCATTACATAGATGAAGCAAAGTATTACCGATACCCCTTGGGAAATAACTGTTGCATATGCTGCACCTGCAACGCCCATTTCAAAACCCTTTACGAACAGGATATCAAGCCCGATATTTACGAAAGTCGAGATTACAAGGAAATATAAAGGTGCTTTGCTGTTGCCTATCGCCCTCATCATTCCGGCAAGCATATTATAGGCAATTGTTACCGCTGAGAACATCATGATAATTCTCATGTAACTTTCAGTGTCCCTGATAATTTCGTCAGGAGTTTTAAGCGATTTCATAAGCGGGTGAAGAAATGCTATTCCGCTTAACGTGAGAATTACTGCAATAATCGCCGAAAGAACATATGTAAGTGAAACGGATTTTTTCATCTCCCGCTCATTATCCGCACCGAAATACCGGGCAATAATAATCGCAAATCCGTTTGTCAGACCGTTTGCAAACCCTATCATAAGATTATATACAGGCGTTGAAGCCCCGACAGAAGCAAGTGCATTGTCACCAAGAATATTCCCGATAATTGCTGTATCAGCAACATTGTAAAGCTGTTGAAAAATGTTACCTATAAGAACCGGAACAGCAAAGTATATCAGGTTTTTAAGTATGTCACCTTCTGTCATGTTTATAGACGAACTTTTCATTAAAAGCCTTCTTTCTGTGTGTTTTTCATTGATTAGCATTATAATACCACAAAAAGCGGCATAAGTAAAGCGTTCTACTTTAATACAAGATGAATACCATAATGTAAATGATGGTGACAGAAGTTATATAATATATTTTTTATCTGTACTTGAATATCTTATTATATTATGCTATAATTAAAAGCAGTATATCAGTTGCCACCGGGTAACAGCGTTTAACGCATGGTTCTGTATCGTTAGGTCTTTGAAGATACAGAAATCAGGCGTTTTTCTTTTTGACTGAAAGCTACTGAAATATTCACAGTTTAAAAGGAGGATAAAAGATGAATGAGAAAGGACTTTTAAAAGAGTTCGGAAAGTATGCATCGCTTAATGTATCGGGCATGATAGGGCTTTCATGCTATATATTAGCAGATACTTATTTTGTTGCGAAAGGACTTGGAAGCAATGGATTAACTGCCCTTAATATTGCCATTCCGGTATACAGTTTCATGAACGGAACTGGTTTGATGCTGGCGATGGGCGGGGCTACGAAATTTTCGATAGCGAAAGGAAACAACAAGAAAGAGGCTGAACATTGGTTCACAGATACATTGATAACGGCTTCTTTTTTTATGGCTGTCCTTGTACTTGCAGGGATTTTCTTTTCGGGAGCAATTACGGAACTGCTCGGAGCAGATGCGGAAGTATTTGACATGACAAAAATATATCTCAAAACGTTGCTGATATGTTCACCGTTTTTCATACTCAACAATATAGTTATCTGTTTCGTGAGAAATGACGGAAACCCAAAGCTTGCGACTACGGGAATGATTGTGGGAAGTTTCTCAAATGTTCTGCTTGACTGGGTATTTATCTTTGTGACAAAGTGGGGAATGTTCGGAGCTGTATTTGCCACCTGTCTTTCACCTGTAATAAGCCTTTTAATTCTTTCAATGCACTTTATCAGGAAGAAAAACACTTTCCGCATAATCAGAACGAAACCTGCTTTCAGCATAGCAAAATCTATATTGAC
>URWK01000048.1 GCA_900551505.1 uncultured Ruminococcus sp.
GTTGGTGTGCCCTACTCGACTAATTAATATTTTTTTTTTTTTTTTTTTTTTTTTTGTTTTGGGGGGGGGGGGGGGGGGGGCCCCCCCCCCCCCCCCCCCCCATTTTTCCGTGTCAGAATTGTTCTATGTAGTAATCTATAAGACTGTAAATCCAGTCACTTATAACAGAGCTACTTTTATTTTAAGATTCATAACGTAATAACGCACTTATCAAATAACGTTATATTATTAATGATAATCTCAATTTATTGATTATTTTCTTTCATTAAGCAAGAAATCTGATTCCATAAATTTTTGTAATACTTGTTATTGTTAATCAAATTCTGAAATCCTTCATTATCATATACCATATTACCTTTGCATTCATATGTTAAATAATCATTTATAATATCGACATTATTAATGTTATTCATTATATATGCTATATTGTGATTACGATATATTTCATAAGTAATCAGATTCATTTTGTCTTGCTTATACGAAACTTTTATGATTTTACAGAACACCATTAATATATTAGAGAAAATTATAATCAACTTGTTTTCGACAGGTTTACCTACATGAAAAATCAGTTTGATTTTTGTTATGCACAAGATAATCCTCACTATTATAGAGAGTTTTATTCTGTAAAAGTTAAGTAATTCAAAATTGGCGTTTTCTTCTATCATTAATCCTCTCATACTGATTAAAATATTATTAACTATTTTAATCAGTTTAGAATTCCACATTCTTTTTGACTGTTTCATCACAAAAATCTCACTTTCTAAAGGGAACTTTAGTAATTAAACCAGCAGTCTTTCCTTTTCCAGCATGAACATAAACATCTACTAAATGATTCAAATTAGCGGCCGCCCTTGCTGTATGGTTACCATCAATAATTACGCCATTTTCAAAAACATCAATTACTTTAGCGACTTTTCCACTTTTAAGAAGTGCTTCTTTTGATTCTACGCATGATTTAACTAATCTGTAGCCGAGCTTTTCAGCTTTTCCGTTGTCAAGACCTCCCGCAATTATGCCATTATACGGTGCAGGGTCGCCGTTCTGATTTATAATTGCCTTTTTGCCTGTCTTTTCTGTAACGTAATCGCATATTTCCGAAATCGAAATTGTGCCGTATGAATTTCCGTTTATTGCTCCGCTGAAATCCTGTTCCGCAAGAAATGCTATGAACTTTCCTGCTTCGTCCTCATTGATGAAACTGAATTTCTTGGCTGTGTCATCAACGTAAAAAGGTATTCCCTTTATGATGTGTTCCACATAGAAGTAAAGACGCATTGTGTAATCATTCTTGCCTGCAACATACGGATAACGGACAGCCGTTATTTTAAACTTGTTGCTGTAATTCTGGAACAATGCATATTCCGCCTGCTTCTTGACATCGGCATATGAACCGTCTGAACGCACACACCATTTAACTTTTTCGGCGAACGGGTCAAATTCTTCTTCCTTTACGTTTCTGTTGCTGTCGAACCTGGAATATACTGCGTTTGTAGACATATGAATATACTTGTCGCATTCAACTACTTCTGCGGTATTTCTTATATCTGTCGAACAGTAGGCTATTTTGTCAATTACTGTGTCAAACCTCTTTCCTGAAAGCTTTTCCTTTACGTCTTCGGCATTTCCACGGTCAGCGAATATCCTTGAAACAGAATTTCCGAAACAGTCGGGTGTGTTACCCCTTGTAAGTACGGTTATTTCATGCCCCTGCTCTATAAGGCTTTTCACCATAGGTACTCCGAAAAAACGTGTTCCGCCAATAACCAGAATCTTCATAGCAAGTAATCCTTTCTTCTTGTGGGTTTTTGTTTACGCCAACAGTATATCATATTTGTTTTTAGCTTATCAATGCATGGCTTGAATATTCCCGTAATTTGTTAAACTACTTTGCGGTATCTTCCATAAGCTTAAAGCTTATCTCAAATGTATTCCAGTCGCCGTTATCATCTATTCTTACAACTTCCGCTGTTACCGTATCGCCCGGCTTATTGTCCGAAACTGCTGAAAACAATGAATCGTAATCATAGACGTTTTTGCCGTTAACCTTTGTTATGAAGTCTTCAATCTGCAAATCTGTATTGGCAATATCGGCACTTTCATCAATGTCGCTTATAAGCAGTCCCACCGGATAATTGTTTATCTGTGCCTGATATTCGTTTACTGCCATGAATGTTATGCCTATCTTTATTCTGCCCTTTATATAGCCGTCCGAGATAAGTTCTTCTATAATCGGTCTGGCTTCATTGATTGTAATCGCAAATCCCAGCCCTTCATAACTGGAGCTTACATACTTTGACGAAGTTATCCCGATAACCTGACCGTACATATTTACCAATGCACCGCCTGAATTTCCGGGGCTTATAGCCGCATCGGTCTGTATACAGTTCATCTCATAACCTGTTGAATCGGCACGGATTTTTCTGTTAAGCCCAGAAACATAACCGCCTGTTATACTTCCCGTAAGCCCTCCCGGATTTCCGATAGCCATAACCTGCTCACCGAGCTTAACTTCATCAGAGTCGCCAAGCGTGGCATTATGCAAGCCTTGTACATCTATCTTGATAACGGCTATATCTGTCTTGCTGTCCTTGCCCACAATCTTTGCATCGTATTCCTTTTCGTCCGAAAGAGTTACTTTAAGCGATGAAGCATTTTCAAGTACATGGGCATTTGTAACTATATATCCGTCCGTGGTAATGATTATTCCCGAACCGCTTCCGACAGGTGTTATTCTGTTCCCGCTCTGGTATGTGAAAATTTCCACTATTGACGGACGTACAACTTCGGCTATACCTTCTGTTGTGTATCTTCCGTTTTCGTCAACTTGTCCCTCTGAAACTTCGGGCTTTTTCTCAGGAGTTATAACAACTTGTACACGGTCGCTGTTATTGTAAATGTCATTATTATCGTCACTTGAATTATTATTGTAAGCGTAATTACTCGTATCAGGGTTGAAGCTTGCAACATCGGCAACCATACAATATACACTGAAAACAAGTGTCAGTCCGAAAAGCAACATTGTCATAACTTTCACGGGCTTTGAGAGAGAAGTTTTTACGGGTGTGTCTGTATGTTCCTTGTAGTAATTATAGCCTTTCTGCAAGTTCTCCGTCTGTTCCTGTGTAAATTCTATCTTCCTGTAATTCTGTTGTGTTCTCTGTTGCTTTGTTCTGATAAACGGATTTGTCTGTTGTGTTGTATCTCCGTAGCTTCTCACCTGCTTCGGAATAAATCCGCTTTGTTCTTCATTACTGTTATTTTTCAATAAAGAAACATTCTGACTTTCCGGTACAGTTTCCTGCTGTACCGGTTTTTTAGGTTCTGTCTGCACTGTCGGAACTTCCTTGGGCGGAATGTCTTCAGTTGTTTTCTGTAAGTCGTTTTTTTTCTCAGAATATTCGCTTAAAATTTCATCTACTTTCGCTTTATTATCTTTTTCTTCCATAATATCCTCTTATTCTTTATCTTCAGGCTCTGTAGCCGGAATATCAATTAAAAATTCAGTATATTCGCCATATGCACTTCCAACCGTTATTGTTCCCTGATGAAGGGCGACAATCGAACGTACTATTGAAAGTCCGAGTCCTACGCCGTTTTTGTCTTTACCTCTTGATTCATCGGTCTTGTAGAAACGGTCAAAAAGCCTTGGCATTTCGTCATCTTTAAGCCCTTCGCCGGTATTCTTAAAGGAAATCCTGAGTCTGTTTTCGGGCGTTACCTTTGCATTAAAAGTAATTGTTCCCTTGTCATTTACGAACTTAACCGCATTTTCGGTAAGGTTATTGAAAACCTGTTGCATAAGGTCTTCGTCAACGTCCGCAAATACATCATCTCCGTCAAGCCCTTCCACATTAACTTTCTTTTCTTCAATCTTCCTTTCAAACATAAGCATCGTGTTAATCGCAAGCTGTGTAATATTTACACCCTTTTTGTAATTTATCTTCATTTCACCTGATTCAAACTTTGAGATATTGAGCATTGAACGCACAAGTCTTGAAAGCCTCTGTATTTCCTCCGAAACAAGCTTCATATAGTGCCTCTGCTGTTCTTTCGGAATAGTATTGTCAAGTATACCGTCAATAAATCCGCCTATTGTTGTCATAGGTGTACGAAGTTCATGGGAAACATTCGCAACAAAACTTTTTCTTATCTTTTCGTTTGCGTCAATTGATTCCGCCATGTCATTCAGGGTCATTGCAAGATGTGCGATTTCATCGTCACCTTCCACTTTAACACGCTTTGAAAAATCACCGTCCGCATAACTTTTTGCAACTGTTGTCATTTCCTCGATAGGTTTAAGCATCTGCCTTGTTATCCAGTTTATAACCACGCTGAGCAATATTATAAGTATGCCTATACAGATTATGAAGTGTACCGAAAGCCTTTGTGAAAATCTGTTTATGTCTTCAATGTCATCTATTGCAATAATCTTGTAATTTCCGCTTTCCTCTATATCAAAACTTGAAACATAGTAAGCAGACATTTCGTCAAGCTGTGAATTGAGATTGCTTATCTTGAAGTATTCCTTGCTTTCATCGAAGTCGGTTATAAGTTCCTGAAATCCGTAATTGTTTATATTACAGTCGTTTCTGTCGGAACTCATTACCAGTTCTCCGTTTTCATCGAAAACATGATATGATATTCCTGTAACTGCTTCTGCTGACATATAGAGCTTTTTCATTTCTTCCGAATCAAAACCGTATCCCGAATAATAATTTATCTGTGACTGCTGTACAATGTCGCAAACGTGATTTCTGAGAGCTGTACGCTTTTCGTCAACAGACATATTTTTTGAAACAAGCCACAAAAAAGAACCCGCAAAAAATATACTGAAAAATACTATCACCAGTATCATAAGATAGTATTTTGTAAACATATTCTTTTTCATTTTTTCTTCTCCCCCGATATTTTCAGCAAAAAGACGTAAAGGGGACGATACGCCACGGTATGACCCGAACACATCTCCCCTTTTTGTGCTTATTTTTTCAGATTAGGATTCTTCTTCATCAACTTCAAATTTATATCCTACACCCCATACAGTCTTGAGTGACCACTTGTCAGAAACGCCGTCAAGCTTTTCTCTGAGTCTTTTAATGTGAACATCAATGGTTCTTGAATCACCGTAATATTCAAATCCCCATACTTCATCAAGGAGCTGGTCTCTTGTGTAAACCCTGTTCGGATTTGATGCGAGATAGAAAAGAAGTTCCAGTTCCTTCGGCGGAGTTTCCTTTACAACGCCGTTAACCTTGAGTTCATATCTTGTCATATTTACAGAAAGCTTGTCATACTTAACTTCCTTAACTTCGTTTTCTGAAGGAGTCTGACCGATTCTGCGGTAAACAGCCTTAATTCTTGCAACGACTTCCTTTGTATCGAAAGGCTTTACAATATAGTCGTCCGCACCGAGTTCAAGACCGAGAACCTTATCGAAAGTTTCTGACTTTGCGGTAATCATGATAATCGGAATATTTGACTTCTTTCTGATTTCTCTGCACACCTGCCAGCCGTCAAGAGTTGGGAGCATGATGTCGAGCAGTACAATGTCAGGTTTAAGAGCATTGAACTTTACAAGAGCTTCTTCTCCATCATGTGAAAGTATAACCCCGTAGCCTTCTTTTTCAAGATAAAGACGAAGGAGGTCACAAATATTTTTGTCGTCATCAACAACAAGAACTTTTCCTAATGACATATTCATCAATCCTTTACTTAAATATTTTGATATCTGATTGTTTTTAATTCTTAATTGATATGTGTCAAAACGTTTATAATTATTCATTCTGTATGAACACTATAACATAATATTTTAGAATTGTCAACAAACAATTTACAAGTTTAATTATATTGTCTGAAAATCATAGTTTTTGATTTCTAAACCGAACAGCCAAAAAAATTATGATTTAATATGCTGAGAAAAAAATTTTTATGAATATATTGTACAATAATAATACTTTTTTCACATTCTTATATTGTGAACTGCATAAATATTTTTTGTAAATTCGGTCTGTAAAACGCAGTTTGCACAATCAAATAATGTTTTGTACACATTTATAAATCTCATATTAAAATTCTTGATGGTCTTAATTAGCCAAAGTTACTTATTTATTCATATATTTTTGTATATGATGCATATTTATAAGAATGTTATTTTGTGCAATCCTACAAAAATTCTCTGAATTATAAATTTAGACTTGATTTTTCACGACAACTTGGTAAAATAGTATTAGCACTCAGAGAGATTGAGTGCTAAAGAAAAAGTTTATTATTACTCAGAACTATAAAGGGAGGAATTTTATTATGACAATCAAACCACTGTTAGACAGAGTTGTTATAAAAATGACTGAGGCTGAAGAAGTTACTAAGGGCGGTATTATTCTTGCGGGTTCTGCCAAGGAAAAGCCACAGGTCGCTGAAATCATTGAAGTAGGTCCGGGCGGTATCGTTGACGGCAATCAGGTTGATATGTACGTAAAAAAAGGCGACAAGGTTCTTATTTCTAAGTATGCCGGTACAGAAGTTAAACTTGACGGTGTGGAATACACTATTCTCCGCCAGTCAGACATACTCGCAATCGTTGAATAATCCGGAACATATATAAACTGAACACATAAGGAGTTTTTTATTATGGCTAAAAATATAATTTACGGTGAAGAAGCAAGAAAAGCCCTCCAGACAGGTATTGACAAGCTTGCAAATACAGTTAAAATCACCCTCGGTCCAAAGGGAAGAAACGTTGTACTCGACAAGAAATTCGGTGCTCCGCTTATCACAAATGACGGCGTTACAATCGCTAAGGAAATCGAACTTGAAGACCCGTTTGAAAATATGGGAGCTCAGCTTGTAAAGGAAGTTTCCACAAAGACAAATGACGCTGCCGGTGACGGTACTACAACAGCTACACTTCTCGCTCAGGCTATGGTCAGAGAAGGTATGAAGAACATCGCAGCAGGTGCTAACCCGATGGTTGTAAGAAAGGGTATGGAAAAGGCTGTAAAGGCTACTGTCGATACTCTTATCGCAAATTCAAAAACCGTAAACGGTTCGGAAGACATCGCAAGAGTTGCTACAGTTTCTTCAGCTGATGAAACAGTTGGTAAGCTTATCGCAGAAGCTATGGAAAAGGTTTCTACTGACGGTGTAATAACTATTGAAGAAAGCAAGACTGCTGAAACTTACAGTGAAGTCGTTGAAGGTATGCAGTTTGACAGAGGATACATTTCACCTTACTTCGTAACCGATGCCGACAAGATGGAAGTTGTTTATGATGATGCTTACATTCTCATCACAGACAAGAAGATTTCTTCAATTCAGGAAATCCTCCCGCTCCTCGAACAGATTGTTCAGGCAGGCAAGAAACTTGTAATCATCGCAGAAGACATTGAAGGTGAAGCTCTTACAACAATTATCCTCAACAACCTCAGAGGCACTTTCAAGTGTGCTGCTGTCAAAGCTCCGGGCTTCGGCGACAGAAGAAAGGAAATGCTCAAGGATATTGCTATCCTCACAGGCGGTGAAGTTATCACAGCTGACCTCGGTCTTGAACTCAAGGATACCACAATTGAACAGCTCGGCCGTGCAAGACAGGTTGTTATCCAGAAGGAAAACACAATTATCGTTGACGGTGCAGGCAATTCAACAGCTATCGAAGAAAGAGTTCACCAGATTAAGAACCAGATTGAAACAACTACATCCGACTTCGACAGAGAAAAACTTCAGGAAAGACTTGGCAAGATTTCAGGCGGTGTTGCTGTAATCAAGGTCGGTGCTGCTACCGAAATCGAAATGAAAGAAAAGAAACTCCGTATCGAAGACGCTCTTTCAGCTACAAAGGCAGCTGTTGCAGAAGGTATCGTTGCAGGCGGCGGTACTGCTCTTATCAATGCTATGTCAGCAGTTGAAAAGCTTATCCCATCACTTGACGGCGATGAAAAGACCGGTGCTAAAATCATTCTCAAGTCCCTTGAAGAACCTGTTCGCCAGATTGCTCTCAATGCAGGTCTTGAAGGCAGTGTAATCATCGACAAAATCAGACGTTCAAGAAAAGTCGGTTACGGTTTCGATGCTTACAACGAAGTTTACACAGATATGATTTCAGCAGGTATTGTTGACCCGACAAAGGTTACTCGTTCTGCTCTCCAGAATGCCGCATCTGTTGCTTCAATGGTTCTCACCACTGAAAGCCTCGTTGCCGACATCAAGGAAGAAAATCCTGCACCTCCGATGATGCCACAGGGTGGCGGAATGGGATTCTAATCCGATAATCTGATTAAATAACTATAAACTCTCCTCCCCCGATTCTTTAAGTTAAAGGATTGGGGGAGTTTAAATCCGGCGACCCCGTAAAGCTTTTGGGTAAGGGGGGGCCCGCTTTTTTACGAAAAATTAATTCTCGCAAAACAAATATT
>URWK01000049.1 GCA_900551505.1 uncultured Ruminococcus sp.
GAATTGATAGCGGAAGTTTCGCTCCCGAAAGCTTTGGTTTAAAATTCTCCGCCCAAACGACCAGTAACAGCAATTCCGTCCCGGAAAATTTCCCATTGTAAAAAAGTATGGAATTTTTATTATTTAAAACACGCCCGATTATTAATATTGTTTATATTCAAGTCATTATTGCCAATATGAAAAAAACCGTTTAATTGTGCATAGTATATAAAAAAATATAAATCGAATAAAAAATAAGGTCGAAAAATACATAAACTAACACTTCTGAAGCATAAAAACTCGCTGAAAAAATAAACTTATTAGCAATTATTTATAAATATTCGATTACAATTTATATAAAACCTACAATTGAATTTTTTTTGTTATGATGATATAATGATTGATAATAGGAATATTGGCGCCAAATCAATATTTTGAAGTTTTATTTGGAGGTGGTTCGATGAAAAGCTTTTCTTACACAGCCCGGGATGCAGCCGGAAAAACTGTCAAGGGTGCAATGGTGGCTGAAGATGAGAAGGATTTCATGGAAAAAATGCATGAGAAAGGTCTGTTCTGTACAGACTATGCAGAAAGTAAGCAGAAAGAAACAAAGTCTATCCACAAATTCAAGACGAAGGAACTTGCGTTCAACTGCCGTCAGCTCAGTGCGATGCTGACTTCAGGTCTGACACTTGTAAAGGCTCTGGATATTCTCCAGAAGGAGCAGACTAATGAAGCCGCAAAAGTTATCTGGAGAGATATCTATGAAAATGTTCAGAAAGGTGAATCTTTCTCCGATTCGCTTATTCTCCAGACGGGAGCTTTTCCGCAGTTCCTTATAAGCATGGTCGGTGCAGGCGAATCCAGTGGTTCTCTCGATGTAATTATGCAGAGAATGTCAGACCACTACGCTAAGGAAAGCAAGATGGAGAATACTATTAAGGGCGCTATGATGTATCCTATAATCCTGCTTTGTCTTACGGTTGTAATCGTAATCGGTATGTTTACGTTTATCATGCCTCAGTTCGTATCCCTTTTTGAAGACCCTGATTCAATGCCTGCACTGACAAAGGCAATGATGGGCTTCAGCGACTTCATGAAAAGCAAATGGTACATACTGCTTGCGGTAGTGGTGGCACTTGTGTTCGGTATAAAGTATGCTCTGAAAGTACCTGACATAAGAAAGAAATTCGACAAGTTCATAATAAAAGGCCCCGGATTCGGACCGCTTGTTGTAAAAATCTATACCGCACGTTTTTCAAGAACTCTTTCATCTCTTTATTCAAGCGGTATTGCGATGGTAGAATGTCTTAAAAGAGCATCGGACGTACTTTCAAACGCCTACATAAGCGAAAAGTTTGAAGACGTAATTGATGAGGTAAAACAAGGTGAACCGCTTTCAATCGCCGTACAGAGAACAGAAATATTTGACTCAATGTTCTGTTCAATCATCTATGTAGGTGAAGAAGCCGGAGCTTTGGACACAATCCTTGAAAAGACATCAGAATACTATGAAGAAGAGTCTGACTCAGCAATTCAGAGACTTGTAAGTATGCTTGAACCTATAATGATTATCATTCTTGGTATCGCTGTAGGTTGCGTAGTAGCTTCGGTTCTTCCTGCACTGTACTCTTCATTCGAAAATATTTCTTAATCCGAAAGCAACAGAGAGGTGGAAAAATAAATGTTATCATTTGATATTACAGACAGAAGTATAAGAATTATCCGAGGCAGTGAAAGCAACGGAAATATCTCAATCAGGTCAGCGGTAACTATTGAACTTGAAGAAGAAGTAATCGTGAACGGTCATGTACAGGACGTTTCAAGACTTGCCATGATTATCAACGGCGTACTTAAAGAAAACAAGATGCCTGATAAGGAAGCTATCGTTGCAATTTCTTCAAACCTTACAATCTTCAAGGAACTCCAGATTCCAAAGGCTAAGGAATCCGAATTCTCAAAGATGGTAAAGTCCGAAATGCAAAGTGCTATAGGTAATGACGAAAACTACAGTACATCTTACATCATAGTAAATGACGGAAGCCCTGAAGACGAAAAGGGCGGTAAGGGAAAAAAGAAAAAAGAGGAAGACACTTCTTCAGGAGAAAAGGTTACAGTCCTCGCAACAGCTTGCCCTTACGAAGTCGTAGAAAACTATAAGAAAGTTTTCTCAATCCTCAGTATCTCCCTCAAGTCCATCATGATTGGCTGTAACTGTATCACAAAGGTTCTGCTCTCAGGTGACAAGAACATCAGTGCAAAAATGCCTTTGCTTGCCGTACAGATTGATAAGTCCTTCATAAGCTTGAACATCTATGAAAACAATCAGCTTTCATTCTCACGTTTCACATCAATTGACCCTGCGGACTATGATGACCCTGATGACTATGTATTCCAGGCGGCAAGTGAAAACATCTTCCGTATGCTCCAGTTCCAGAAGAACAGAAATATCAATTCACAGATAACAAATGTTGTTATCTACGGTGATACTACGGAATACGAAAGACTCAGCGAAGCCCTTTCTTCACAGATGGACATAATCACAGACATGATTAAAGTTCCGAACCATGTAAAGGGTTATCAGAATATCGAATTTTCACTCTATGCCAACGCAGTCGGTGCATTGTATCAGCGTAGCGATAAGGAAAAAGTAAACCTTCTCGAATCCGACACGGTAAACAACAGCAAGCTTAAATCAGACGAATCATTCAAGCTTATGCTCCTCGGTGCAATATGTGCCCCTGCGGCAGTTGTTGCGGTAATCACAATTATCCTCGCAAGTGTAAACGCTTCAATCAACAACAAGGTTGACAAGATTACGGCAGAAATCAATTCACAGCAGACAATTGACAGCCTTGCAAAGTTTGATGCAAGAACACTTGCACTTCAGAATGTCAACAACTATGCAACAATGATACAGAATGCGAACGATGCTTACAACACACGTCCTTCATTCCAGCAGGAAGTTCTTGACGACCTTGACGCAACACTTGCGGCAGCGGCTGACGAAGCAGGCGTAAAAGATGCACTTTATCCGTCATACGAATATGCGGACGGCGTTATATCGGTTTCGATTTCCGCAACTCTTCCTGATGACAAAGCTCCGAATTTCCCTGCTCTCCTGATACAGAAACTCGAGGAATCAGGTAAGTATTGTGAAGGTATTCAGTACACAGGTTACACAATAAGCGAAGAAACCCAGGGCGAAGAAGGCAAGGAAAAAACTATAAGAAAAGTTTCATTCGCTCTTACAGTTTCACTGAAGCCTGTTGAAATTCAGATTGATGAAAGCGATATACCGACAGATTCAACTGATGACCAGACTTCACAGACCGAAGAACAGACACAGGAATAAGGGGGATTTGAAAAATGAAACTGAGCTACAGAGAAAGAATGATATTGCTTGGCTTTATAGTTCTTGCGATAATTCTTGTCGGAATATTCGTATTCATAAAACCGGCAAACGAAAACATTGCCGCAAGCAAAGCCGTACTTGCAGACCAGCAGTCACAGCTTGACGAAATCAACAACAAGATTGCACAGATACCGGCACTTGACACAAAAATCAAGGAAGCTTACAGTGAAGCTTCAAAGACGGCAAACAATTTCAGCACACAGCTTACAGCATACGAACTTGACAACTTCATAAGGGACAAAATCAATGAAAACAATATGGAACTTACATCAGGACTTCAGGTAAGCGAACCGGCAGTAGTTTCAATGGACTATTACACATATGCACCGAATATTATTACATATCCGATTTTTGAAGCTGCCGATATTAACGGAACTCTTGCGAAGGAAATTGAAGAAAAGCTTCTCCAGAGTACAGTTATCAGCACGAAGACAGTCGAAAACGTACTTTGTTCACAGATTGGCTTCGACTGCAAGGTAAAGAGAGATGACCTCCTCAATTTCATTTCAGGACTTAACGACCTCGGAGTTACAATCAGGCTCAATAATCTTAATATTCAGGATTACACATTCGGCAAGGACGCAGAAGACCCGAAAGACAAGGGTTACTCAACCGTAACAATTGCAATCAGCCTCTACTCCGCACAGCCGATGGAAGAACCGAACCTTGATTGATGTAATTAAGTTGAGAAGGGTGGTTATGGTTTAGATGAATAAGACGAAAAACCCCAAAAGGCTTAAAGGCGTAGTTCTCTATACTGTTGTCGGCGTAATGATGGTGTTACTGCTCTTTGTAATGTCAGCACTTGCACTTGCGGCGAACGCCAACAAGATAGCATTACAGGACTACGCAAGAACTCAGACACAATATACAGCACGTTCAGTTGTAGAAAGTGTTGTGCAACAGCTTACTGACAAGAGTAATACAAGCCTCGGTCAGTCAATCCTCGGAATGAGTGCAGGTAATAAAATTACTCTTAACATGGTTGACGATACAGGCACAGTAAACAATACTCTTCCTAACGGTATGGGAACTGTAAAGAGTATAGAAATCGAATATGTCGGAAAAGACGAACTCGGTACAAAATACTATGTTGCAGGTACAGGAAAAACAATCGTAAGAATTTCAGCAGAAGTAGAACTTGCAGGAAAGACCTCAACATTTTCTCAGTATCTTCTGAATGAATACAGAGCGAAACTTGTAACACCATCAACACCGGACGCAGGATTTATTTCACTCGGCGGATTCGGCGGTTCAAACAACCCGCATTTCTATGGTGACGCATACTTTAACATTGACAATATTGATGACCCTACAACAGGTTCATATCAGGTAAGAAATGACGGTGTTCTTACAGGAAATCTGTACTTTAACAAGAGCCTCCAATTTAATGCAAACCCAACATTCCAGTGGGGAGCAGGCAACGGACTTGTAGTACAGGGAAACCTCGAAAGAAGCGACAATATGTACGAATTCAAGTCTATAGCAGGTACTTCAATCGACTATCTTGATATTCCTTACCTCTATGTAACGGGAACTCTCAATCAGGGTAAGAAGAATATCGGAACACCTACAGACCCGATTAATATCTACTGCGGAACTTACAAGAGCGAACGTGACGAACAGCCGAGTATTTACGGTGACGTTTATGTATATGATGCAGGCGGAACAAGTACACTTGGCGGTTCAAAGCCTACAAAGCTTATGAACTGGGCGAACACAGTGGTAAATAACCTTAATGGCACAAACTCACTCGGTGGTAACTTCTTCACAAAAGGAAGTCTTAACATTCAGGGTTCAAACGAAAGTTTTATTTTACAAGGCGATATTATTGTAAACAAAAACCTCAATATTCAGAATATCAAAAACGGTACAAATTATATTGACGGAACGGTCATTGCAGGCGGTTCACTTAATATCAATTCCTGGGATGACAAAGATATTCAGATAAAAGGCGGTATCTATTGTGACCCTACAGCAATTAATGTTACAGGTAATGCGAAAATCAATGGTGTTAAGTACAGTGATTACGGCGATGGAAAGAAGCTTGAATTCTTGCAGGCAGTAAACAAGAGCGCTGATAAAAGCCCATTCTATGATGCTACGGGAAACCCTGAAAACAGATTGGCACTCGGAACATCTGTAACATTCCAGTCAATCGGCAGAACAGTAACATTTGAAGAACCTTCAGCCGACACAAATGTATGGGACGGCACAGCATATGTTCCTTACAGCACACTCAAAGCTACTAAGGAAGCACTTGAAGCAAACACAGCCCGCACAGAAGCAGAAGAACAACAGCTTAAAGACGTAAGCAAATATATGTACGATGCACAGTATCAGAAGTTCATCGGTGCTGTTAAACGTAACACAAAGACAGATAACACTACTACATATGAAGACTATATGACAGGTCTTGGATATACCAAAGACGAAGTTACAGCAAATATCAACAATGTTGAAGTTCTTTTCCCTCCTAAGATGGAAATTCCGGATATCGAAAACAACGTTGTACCGTCACAAACTTCAATTCAAAATAAATTCTTTACAACAGGCGTTGACGGAACAAAACAGCTTATCGGTATGGTATACGAAAACACAAACGGTATTTCTACAATCTACAAGAAAGGTAACAACCAGAATTATCTTGTAGGAATCGGAGAAGCAGACAGAATGCCTCATGAACTTCCGGGCGGTCACTATACAACAAAGGTCGGAGATACGGAAGCAAATGCTATTTCAACAAGTTGTACAATCGTTCTCACAGGTGGTGACCAGAAAATTTATATCAATCCGGGTACAAATGAAATCTGGATAAACCTCGTTACACAGAGCGAATGGGATACAGCTCGGGGCGAAATAATAATTGACACAAGCCAGGGCGGAAAAGTAAACTTCTTCGTTCCAAAGGCAGGCGAAAAGTTCCAGTATAAAGACGTATGGAACAATAACAGAGAAATTACAGCAAGCGGAAATATTTCATTTGAAAACATTAAAATTATGACAAAGAAATATTATGATGCATGGAAAAACCACGAACAACTTAACCTTGCAAAATACGTTGCAGACTATGACCCTGAGCTTGTACCGAACGTATACTTCTATATGCCGGGAACAGGAAAACTCAGTTTCAGAAATAACTGTATGTTCACAGGTTACATTTACGCACCGAATGCGGAATTCAGATTTGACAATGGTATAGGCAACTTTGATAATAAAGTTGACTATGGTTATTACGACATAACAAAATCACCGATGGAATATCACAAGACTTCTGATGTAACACAGAGTATCGGTATTATCGGTTCACTTATCGTAGGAGAAGCAAAAGACATTACCAACCAGTTCGCACTCGTACATGTAACACCTGAAAAGACACCTACGGGTTCAGGCGGCAGTGGCGGCAGCGGTGGCGGAGCTACCGAAGTTAACAACTGGACAGCTATTCAGTTCGGTGCTTACTCAAACGTATAAGTATGAAAGGAGAGATTACCATGAGAATAAAAAAACTCAAAAAACGCCTTAAAGGTATGACACTTATCGAAATTATTGTTTCTCTTGCTCTCTTTACCGTTATGTCAGCGGTGCTTCTTACGGCTTGTCTGTATGCAAACAAAATGATTATAAGAACGAACAAACTTACAAACAAAGTAAATTACCAGTCACCGATTGCGGAAAACAGACTTAACACAGACGCAAATGTAACAGCAAATTCCGGAACAATTCGTTTCCGTGATTCTTCCGGAAAGTCATACAGTGTTGATGTAAGTCAGTATGAAGTAAAATCAAAGTACACGGATTCTTCAAAAACGTCATACGATGACGACATTGCAAGCAATTTCAAATACTTTGTGCCGACAACAACGCCATAAGGAGTGAGAATACATGAAGAAAAAAAGAAAAACCCTTAAAGGTATATCACTCGTTGAACTTGTTGTGGTAATGGCGGTATTCGGACTGATTATGTCAACGGCTCTTGCAATGATTAAGCCGGTTTCAGACCAGTATAACACAACGGCACAGTTTACAAGTGCGAATGCAAGTATTGACAGCATAAGTTTTTACCTTGAAAGTCAGCTCAGATATGCCGACAGACTTTGGGTATACAAGAATTACAAGCAGGGAAGCACAGCTGAATCAGTTGCATACAGTGATATGGTAAGCCAGTTCAGTTCGGAATATTGTCTTGTGCCGACCACAAAGACTTTCAATATCGGTGTTGCTCCTGATGTAAAGGAATATTCTGCAACGATTGACAGAACAGCGGTAGACCCTGCCCTTGCAAGTAATTACTATATCTACATTATGACAATTCACAATGACAAGGACTGTACAATTGACGGTTCTACAGAGCCAAGAGGCAGAGTAAGTATTGATGTTTATGAACCTGACGGAACATATGTTGCCACAAAGTCAAACGAGTATGCAGTTGCAGAAGGTTTCTACAAGAACAACGAATTTGAAATCAGACTTGGCGAAGCTCAGAGAAACGAAGACGGCGTATGGACAAAGGACGTTGACGGCAAACAGATTTACGGCCCTTTCAATCCGGGCAACTTCTCAACAACAATCAGCATTTACAAGAAGCAGTTTGACAAGACAGCAGGTACATTTGTATGGAACGACACAAACCTTAAAAACGTTGCGTCATTCGCTATAATGAACCTCACAAATCCGGACAACATTGTGTATAAGCTTTCAAATGTAAGAAACGAAACAGACCACACGAATTTTGCAGTACAGTATGATGACTTCAAGCAGGAGAACTACGGTTACAACTACAATGTAAACTCAGAATCAAGTGATACCTGGCTGCTCAAAAGCAATCTTACAGCAGCAAGATATAAGGAAATAGCTTGTAACGGAACTCTCTCAGACGGTTCAGAAGCTCAGGATATTGTATTTGTTTACACAAAGCCTAAGACATTCAAGTAATAGCAGGAAACTTATTCAGACAGTTTCAGGGGCGGGCCCCCCCGCATGGGGG
>URWK01000050.1 GCA_900551505.1 uncultured Ruminococcus sp.
GCCCCCCCCCCGCCGCGGGCGCGCGCGCCCCCCCCTTTTGCTCACTTCCCCTAACACTCATGTACCCCCCCGCCCCCCCCTTGCTGCGCGCTCGCCGGGTTAAACTGCCAAATTAAGAAAGAGTTAAGCGGATTCACGTTCAAACTGTGACCTGTAAAGTTCGGCATAAAAACCGTTCTTGGCAAGCAGTTCATCATGATTACCCTGTTCGATAATATCGCCGTCTTTCATTACGAGAATTAAATCTGCATCCCTGATAGTTGAAAGCCTGTGAGCGATAATAAAACTTGTTCTGCCCTTCATAAGGTTATCCATAGCCTTCTGAATCTGGATTTCAGTACGGGTGTCTACGGAGCTTGTGGCTTCGTCAAGAATGAGTATCTTCGGGTCTGCGAGAATTGCCCTTGCGATGGTGAGTAACTGTTTCTGACCCTGGGAAATGTTATCGGCTTCTTCGTTAAGGCACATATCATAGCCGTTCGGAAGTGTTTGTATAAAGTGATGAACATGGGCGGACTTGGCAGCCTGAATAACTTCTTCATCAGTAGCGTCAAGTCGTCCGTAACGGATATTTTCCTTAATAGAGCCGTTAAACAACCAGGTATCCTGAAGAACCATTCCGAATAATTCACGCAAATCGCTTCTGTTGAAGTCCCTTAAATCGTGACCGTCAATCATTATGGAACCGCTGTTTACATCATAGAAACGCATCAGAAGTTTAATCATAGTGGTTTTTCCTGCACCTGTAGGGCCTACGATGGCGATTTTCTGACCGGCTTTTACTTTTGCGGAGAAGTCATTGATAATAATTTTTTCAGGATTATAGCCGAAGTGAATGTGACTGAATTCGACATTGCCCTTAATATCATTTGTGCTTACAGGATTTTCAGCGGTCTGAACTTCTTCGTCTTCATCGAGAAATTCAAAAACTCTTTCAGCAGCGGCAGCCATTGACTGAAGCAGGTTTGAAACCTGAGCAATCTGTGAAACCGGCTGGCTGACTTGTCTTGAATACTGTGTAAACGAAAGAATATTACCTACTGTAATTCTGCCCTTTATGGCGAAGTAACCGCCCACAATTGCAATAACTACATAGTTGAGGTTGCCTATGAATATCATTACAGGTTGCATAAGTCCCGAGAGAAACTGCGATTTCCATGCGGTTTCATAGAGTTTGCCGTTAAGGTCTTCAAATTCATTAAGAACTTCATCTTCCTTATTGAAAACTCTTACTATTGAGTGACCGCTGAAAGTTTCTTCAATATGACCGTTTACATTACCCAGATATTTCTGCTGATTCTGGAAGTACTTCTGCGACTTGTGAATGATAATCGGGATAATCATAAATGACAGAACCAGAATACCTAAAGATATTAATGTCATTGCCCAGTCGATGGAAAACATCATTACAAGCATACCTACAAAGGAAATTACAGATGTGATAAGCTGTGTTGCCGACTGGTTAAGGCTCATCGAAAGTGTATCTATATCGTTTGTGATGATTGAAAGAGTTTCGCCGTGTGTCTTTGTGTCGAAATATTTCATCGGCATACGGTGGATTTTTTCGGAAAGTTCACGTCTTAATTTGTATGTCAGGTTCTGTGTTACGCCTGTCATTATGAAACCTTGGATATATGAGAACAGGGCGGAACATATATAGAGTATGATAAGTTTTGTGAGTATTGAGGCGATTTTATCGAAGTCAATTCCGCCTGCACCTTTCATTTTGTTGCTGATTCCGATGAAAAGTTCCTGAGTAGCATCACCGAGAATGTCAGGGCCTACAATTGAGAAAACTGTACTGCATATTGCGAAGATGATTACAAAGAATATCTGAATTTTATAAGCACCGATGTATTTCATCAGTTTTCCGACAGTGCCTTTGAAATCCTTGGCTTTTTCACCGCTTCCCATAGGGCCGTGACCACGAGGACCACGGGGTCTGTTATTTTCGGGCATTATTGTTCCTCTCCTTTCCCTGTGTACTGTTCGAGTTCTTCCTGTGAAAGCTGTGAAGTTGCAATCTGCTTATAGACTTCACAATTTTTGAGGAGTTCCGAATGTGTTCCGATACCTGCAACGTTTCCGTTGTCAAGTACAATTATCTGGTCGGCGTTCATGACAGTGCTTATTCTCTGTGCGACAATCAGAACTGTAGTATCGGAAATATGAGTGTTAAGGGCTTTTCTGAGTTTAGCATCCGTCTTGTAGTCGAGGGCTGAAAAGCTGTCGTCAAAGATGAGAATTTCAGGATTTTTGGCAATAGCTCTTGCGATTGAAAGACGCTGTTTCTGACCGCCCGAAACGTTAGTACCGCCTTGTGAAATGGCTTCATTGTACTTGTCGGGCTTTTGAGAAATAAACTCTTCCGACTGAGAAATTTCGGATGCAAGTTTTAATTGTTCATCGCTGATATTCTTCACACCGTAACCTATATTTGACTTTATAGTGCCTGAGAAAAGAACACCTTTCTGAGGAACATAGCCGATAATCTCACGCAACTGATGTTGAGTAACGTCCTTTATGTTCACGCCGTCAACGATAATTTCGCCGTCTGTAACGTCAAAGAATCTTGGGATAAGGTTTATAAGTGTGGATTTTCCGCTTCCGGTGCTTCCTATGAAAGCTGTGGTCTTGCCCGAATGTGCGGTAAATGTTACATTGCGAAGTGAATATTCTTTTGCATCGGGATATTTGAAAGAAACGTTTTTAAATTCGACAACACCTTTCCTTTCGGGAACGAACGGAACGGACTTAGTATATTTTGTGTCATCAATGCTTATAGGAGTATCAATTACTTCCTGAATACGCTTTGCGGAAACGGCAGCTCTCGGAAGCATTACGGACATCATGGAAATCATAAGGAACGCCAGGATAATCTGCATTGTGTAGGAAATAAACGCCATAAGGTCGCCGACCTGCATATTACCGATATCAACCTTTCCTGCACCTACCCATACAATTAAAACGCTTATGCCGTTCATTATGAACATCATTGTAGGCATCATGATAGTCATGACACGGTTTACAAAGAGGTTTACTTTTGTCAGGTCCTTATTGGCAACGTCAAATCTTTCTTCTTCGTGCTTTTCACGGCTGAAAGCCCTGATTACCGGAAGTCCTGTGATGATTTCACGGGAAACGAGGTTCAGACGGTCAACAAGGTCTTGTAATTTCTTGAATTTAGGCATTGCAACGGCAAAAAGTACTCCTACGAGTGAGAGTAATACCACAACGCCAAGTCCGATTACCCATGCCATGCCCGTTTTCTGTTGCATGACCTTGAAGTAAGCACCTATTCCGACAATCGGAGCATAGAATATCATTCTGAGCATCATAGTAACCATTAATTGTACTTGCTGAATATCGTTTGTACAACGGGTTATGAGAGAAGCGGTTGAGAAGCCGGACATTTCGGCATTGGAGAAGCTGACAACTTTCCTGAAAACGCCACTTCTCAAATCACGGCTTGAACTTGCACCGATTCGGGAAGCAAGCAGAGTGACGATAATTGTGCATACAGCCCCGGCGAATGCAAGGCCTAACATCTTAGCACCCGTGGAAACTATATAGCGTGACTGAATTGAAGCAAGGTCTTTTCCGACTTTCTCATATTCGTTTTTGACAAGTGAAATTCCCATTTGTGAGAGAATAGCACCGTCAACATCGGAAAATTTCTCTCGCATTTTGTTTACTGTTTCTGTGGATTGTTCTTCGGGCATTTTCTCCAGCATATCAAAAAGGCTCATTCCTTCAGGCAAAGCCATCTGCTGACTTTCGTCACTGTTTTGGTATTCGCTGAAAGTGTCAGGATTTTCGGCTACGCTTTTCAGTATGAGAGGAATTGTGAAGATAGTGTTAAGTTCCTCACGGGTTTCATCGCTTACATCATCATTGAGAGTAAACTTGTCACCGTTTTCATGGTAAGAAGAATTTACTTTTTCTTTTTCGTCTTCAGTCATGAAAAGCAATAGTTTTTCGTATGAATCGGAAGTTATTTCATCTGGTGAAACATCTTCGATACCGCTTTGCTGAATGCCTACATTGACAATTGCTGAAGTGTATTCCGGCAAAGCAAGGTCGCAATATGCCTGAATAATCAGCAGAAGAATTACAATCACAATAGCACCTGCTGATTTTTTCAGGGAATGCATAAGAGCTTTCATTTTTTATCCCCTTTCTTAAAATTTAACCTGATTAATATTTAACCATGTTAAATAATTTATTGTATATAATATTATACGTCAGAGCATTTGCAGTTTCAAGTAATTTCTGTTAACGCAAAATTAATGACAAGAGAAAATACATATAAAGTAACTGTTGATTTTGTGAAATTTTCAGTATCGGGGAGTTCCGGGGGGGGGGGGGGCGGGGGGGGGGGCGGGGCCGCCGCCCCCCCCCCCCCCCCCCCCCGAAAAAAACTTAAAGTTGCAGGTGCTTTTCAAAAGAAACAAAAAAGGCTTGAAAACATAACATATAAATGCTATAATACAAAAAAGAAGTATAAATAAAAGGGGATTTGAAAAATGAAGTCGAAAGAAGAACTGACAACAGGATTTGATTCACTGGTAGTATTCAGAAACTTGCTGAAAAACAAGACCGTTGCAGACCTGAGAAAACTTTGCGAAACAGGTGATATGCATGAATATTCCGAATTCGTGGCAGGGCTTTATGCGAAGTCTGACAACCTTTCAGAATTTCTGCTTAACAGGGTATTTGAAGACGAGAATATATATGTCACGTTGAACGCCCAGAACAAGCCTGTAAGCAAACATATTCTGGAGTGTGTTGACAATGAACTTGCATTTCTCGAAAAAGTTTCAAGGCTTACACCGGAAGATTTCCGTGGCGATTATAAAGGTTTTCTTCCTGCATGGTCAACAAGCGAGATTGACTTTAACGCAGAGTACAAAAAGAGAGTTGAACATATAGGGGATTTCGGCTATGGAATTTTCGCCAAGTATTATATGTTCATGGTTCAGGACAGTGTAATCACACCCGTTAAAACTCCTGATGATACCACACTTTCACGCCTTATAGGATACAAGCTTGAGAGAAAGAGCGTAATTGACAATACACTTGCATTGATTAACGGAAAACCTGCACTTAACACATTGCTTTACGGAGATGCCGGAACGGGTAAGTCTTCCACAGTTAAGGCGATTGTAAACGAATATAAAGACCACGGTTTAAGGCTTATAGAAGTTGCAAAAAGTCAGCTCAGGGATATCCCGGCAATTATAGACAGCCTCAGCAGAAATCCACTTAAATTTATAATATTCATTGATGACCTTTCATTTAATCAAGACGATGACGATTTTGGAGCATTAAAAGCTATTCTTGAAGGTTCGGTTTCCGCAAGAACTTCAAATATTGTAATCTATGCCACAAGTAACCGCAGACATCTTGTAAAGGAAACTTTCTCGGGCAGGGAAGGCGATGAAGTACACAGAAATGACACTATCCAGGAACTTATTTCGCTTTCTGAACGTTTCGGTCTGACCGTAAACTTCTCAAAACCTGACAAGAATCAGTATATTGATATAATTCACGGACTTGCAGAACAGAATAATCTCGATATACCGCTTCAGCAACTCGACTTACAGGCGGAAGCTTTCGCATTACGCAGGGGCGGACGTTCCCCGAGGCTTGCAAAGCAGTTTATTGACTATCTGCTTTCTTCAAATCCCGATTCCGATAAATAATTTTTAGCATACCGAATTTTATAATTTCGGGGGCGGGTGACCTGCGAAGCAGGTCGCCCGCCCCCGAAACCTTGTGAGAGAGAAAAACCCCCGTCAGATAAGTAAGGTAAGCACATTGCCATTAAATTACTTGTGCATAGGGGAAACTTCCGTAAGTAACATATCACCGAAAACGCCCCCATTCCGTAAGGAATGGGGGCGTACTTTATCTCATATGGAATTAGCCGAAATATCTCTTGAGAAGTCCCTGGAATGCACAACCGTGTCTTGCTTCATCCTTAGCCATTTCGTGAACAGTGTCGTGGATTGCATCAAGGTTCTGCTGTTTAGCGAGTGTTGCAAGTTTCTTTTTGCCTTCACAAGCACCGTTTTCAGCCATTACACGAAGTTCAAGGTTCTTTTTGGTAGAGTCTGTAACCACTTCGCCGAGCAGTTCTGCAAACTTAGCAGCGTGTTCAGCTTCTTCCCAGGCAGCCTTTTCGTAGTACTGACCTACTTCGGGATAACCTTCTCTGTAAGCAACTCTTGCCATAGCGAGGTACATACCGACTTCTGTACATTCGCCTGTGAAGTTCTGACGAAGACCTTCAAGAATTTCAGGGTCTGTGTCTTTCGCAACGCCTACAACGTGCTGGTCAGCCCATGCGAGACCTTCTGATGGGGCTTCTGTGAATTTTGAAGCAGGGGCTTTGCACTGTGGGCAGAAGTCCGGAGCTTTTTCACCTTCATAAACGTAACCGCATACGGAACAGACAAATTTTTTCATAATAATTTTTCCTCCTGAATTTTATTTATATTTCTGATTTTTTTGTTTTGATTAGTGTTTTTTGAATTGTCTATAGTATATCACAACTACACAAAAAGGTCAATACATTTCACATAATTTTTAATAAGATTATAATAAAAATTAATAATAGGAATTGTTATTAGTTAATGCGGACAATTTGACGGGAAGTGAAAAAAATGATATTATCTAAATATAATAATAAAAATAAGGAGTAAGAAATATGACAGGGAAACAAATACAACAGAAAGGTAAAAAAACCGTATTCAGAATAGTTTACGGAAGAACAATAGTAGTAGTACTTGCGTTACTTCTGCAAATTGTCTTACTGGCTTTAAGCTTCATACGGCTTACGGAATATTCAACATATATATTAATTGGGTTGACGGTGCTTTCGTGGGTGCTTGCGATATATATTCTGAACAGAAGCAAGGACACGCCGGAATTCAAACTTGCGTGGATAATACCGGTTATAATAATACCTGTATTCGGAAGCTTGTTCTATGTATTCATAAGGTTACAGCTTGGGACGAAGCTACTTTATAAACGGCACAGTCATTTACTTGAGGAAACCAAACCTCTGCTTAAACAGGAAAGTTCTGTGGAACAGAAGTTAAAAAAAGAAAATAAACAAGTCTGGTCATTGGCGAATTACATGAACAATTATGGGGGTTATCCGATATATGAGAATACTTCCGTAAAATACTTTCCACTCGGCGATGATAAATTCGAGGAAATGAAAATACAGCTTGAAAAGGCAGAGAAATTCATATTTATGGAATATTTTATAGTTGAGGAGGGCAAGATGTGGAATGCAATTCTTGAAATCCTTGAGAGAAAGGCGAAACAGGGCGTAGATGTGAGATTTATGTATGATGGAATGTGTTGCCTTGTGCTTGTGCCGTACAGTTACCCTAAGAAGTTGCAGGAGAAAGGCATTAAATGTAAGATGTTCCAGCCAATAAGACCGGCACTTTCTACAGAACAGAATAACCGTGACCACAGAAAAATTTTGGTAATTGACGGACATACAGCTTTCACAGGTGGCGTAAATCTTGCGGACGAATATATAAATCAGAAAGAAGTTTACGGTCACTGGAAAGACACGGCGGTAATGATTAAGGGCGATGCCGTAAAAAGTTTTACGATAATGTTCTTGCAGATGTGGAATATTACAGAGAAAGAAGATTGCGATTACAACCTTTTCCTTAACAGGACTGCCAAACCAGAAAAGCAGGAAAATTACGGCTTTGTAATGCCTTATGGCGACAGTCCGCTTGACAATGAGTATGTCGGCGAAAATGTATATCTTGACATTCTGAATACTGCGGAAGATTATGTTCACATAATGACACCATACCTTATAATAGACAATGAGATTATAACAGCACTTAAATATTCGGCTAAGAGGGGAATTGAAACGACAATTATAATGCCGCATATTCCCGATAAGATGTATGCTTATCTGCTTGCAAGGACGTTTTATCAGGAATTAATTGAGGCAGGCGTTAATATTTATGAATACACGCCGGGTTTTGTCCATGCCAAGTGCTTTATATCCGATGACAAAAAGGCAACAGTCGGAACGGTGAACCTTGACTACAGAAGTTTTTTCCTGCATTTTGAATGCGGGGTATTCATGTACGGAAATGACGAGATAGCGAATATAGAAAAGGATTATCAGGAAACCTTGAAGAAGTGCCAGAAGATAACGATTGAGGAGTGCAAGCATTATCCTATTGTAAAGAAGGTAGCAGGCAGAGTTCTCAGACTGATAGCACCTCTTATGTAACATAACAAATCGGGGGGGGGGGGGGGGGGGGGGCGCGGGGGGGCCCCCAAAAAAAAAAAAAAAAAAAGT
>URWK01000051.1 GCA_900551505.1 uncultured Ruminococcus sp.
CCCCCCCGCGGCCCCGCGCCCCCCCCCCCCCGGATAAAAGAGGTTTCATATAACTTCCCTGATGTGATTGCTGTAAAGTGCCTGAACCGAGGGATATTCCCCAAGTCCCTTTATTCTGCACTCAACATTGAACCCCATTCTTTCAAGTATTGACTTCCAGGAATTATCATTATCTCCCGCCATGTCATTAATTGCATGGTCGCCCGCAACGAGCATAAGTGGGAAAATTACAATCTTTTCTATACGCCCGTCAAGCTGTGCAATAATATTGCTGATTTCGGGAAACCCTTCAACAGTTCCGACAAAGACATTATTATAACCTTTCGCTTTAAGGTAGTAGTCAAGTGCCGGATAAACCGCATTTGAATAATGTTCCGTACCGTGTCCCATGAGAAGATATATCGTTTCTAAATTTTTATCAATAGCTTTTTCCTTGTCCAGTGCGTCAATCAGCAAATTATAGTCATTACTCAGAGAAACAAGAGGTCTTCCGATTATAACGGATTTAAATTTATCCTTGTAACCATCTATCATTTTACACATCTTGTCATATTCTTCACCGTTGATTATATGTGTCGGCTGACAAATGATTTCCTCATAGCCCTGATTTTTCAGTTCTTCAAGTGCTTCACTCACTGAATTTATCTTCATTCCGTAATTTTCAAGCAATTTTTTTCTTACAATATTGCTTGTGAATGCTCTTTTTACGTCATAATCGGGAAAGTCGGCGATAAACCTTTTTTCAACTGCACTGATTGACTTTTCAAGGCTGTCAATATATGTTGTTCCGAAGCTGACAGCCAAAATTGCCTTTTTACTCATATATCCTTTAAAATCTCCTCTATATATTTTGTGTAATCTTCCTTGCCGTTTCTGAAAATCCCGATAGCCTTGTCCGAAATCAGCCTGTCAAGAAGTTCACCTGAATTATCTCTTTTTTCCGAAAGAATCCTTTTTCTGTAGTCTTCAAGTATCGGGCAAAGGTCTTTGTATATTTGGTATTCTTTTTCTATATCCCTGCATATTTTCGCAGAAAGCTTAGGGAAACTTTTTTCTGTGGAAACCGCAACTTTAAGCTTTCCCATATCCGCAACGGAACACGAATAAAAATCGCTTTCATTTTCGGCAGTCGCTGAAGACACAAGTATTCCCATATCGTGAGCGTCTGCTATAACCTGCGAATTAAGCTGTCTGTCATCGGTAGCAGTAATTACGAGAAACGCTCCTTTTATAAGGTCTTTTTCATACTCCGCAAAAATTTTTTCCGCTTTCAGTACCTCAAAACCTTTGGCAAATCCGGGGCTTATTACTCTTACAAATGCACCGCTTTCAAGCAGGGATTTTGTTTTTCGCAATGCGGTTTTCCCTGCCCCTACCACCACACAAAGCTTTTTTTCTGTATTAAGTATTACCGGCAACATCTGCAATATTCCTTACTTTCTCCGCAATTTTCTTTACTGAACATTCTGCCGTGTTTTCGGGCGAACGTATAAGTATTAAAGGTATTTTCGCTTCCCTGCACGCCGAAACTTTTTCTTCAATACCGCCTCTTTTACCGCTGTCCTTTGAAACGACCACAGAAATATCGTATTTCCTTATAAGTTTCAGATTGTCCGAAACTGAAAAAGGCGGAGTTCCGAAAATCACATTTTTTTCTTCAAGCCCTTTTACCGCATTTCTTGAAAAATCTGTGTCAAGCACTCTTATCAACGCCCTGTCTGCAAAGTCTTTCACATGGTTTTTATAAAATTCCGCCGTATTCGAGCCTGTAAGAAATAAGATTTTTTCGTCTGTATCGTTAAGCTTTTCCGCAACTTCTTCTTTATTGTCGGCATATATTATTTTTTGATACTCATATTCTGTGTGCGGTCTTCCGAGCCTCAAATAATGTATTCCAAGCTTCTCGCATACCGACCTGACATTTTTGGTAACTTCCGTGGCGAACGGGTGCGATGCGTCAATCACGGCACAGAATTTGGAAAGTACCTTTCCAAATTCTGTGCCGTCCTTTCTCCCGGTGATTACTATGCAGTTCCTGCCCTCAAGAATTCTTCTGCCCTCATCGGTAGCCACAAACGCCGTTATGCAAAATTCTTCTTCAAGTTCTTCAATCAGTTCAGTAGCTTCACTTGTCCCTGCGATTACCGCAATATTACTTTTCATCGAGCCAGTTCGCAATATCTATTGCGTGATAAGTAATTATGATTTTTGCTCCTGCTCTTTTCATGGCTGTAACAGATTCCATAACTACGGCTTTTTCATCTATCCAGCCTTTTTCCGCTCCTGCCTTAATCATTGAATATTCTCCGCTTACATTGTAAGTTGCGAGCGGTACAAGAATATTTTCGGAAACGGTCTTCACAATGTCAAGATATGCAAGTGCAGGCTTGACCATTACAATATCCGCACCTTCTTCAATGTCCGTCAGAACTTCTTTTAAGGCTTCTTTTGAATTTCTGTAGTCCATCTGATAAGTCTTTCTGTCGCCAAACTTGGGGGCTGAATCTGCCGCATCTCTGAAAGGCCCGTAGAATGCTGATGAATACTTGGCGGAATAAGCCATTATAAGAGTGTCTTCATAACCGTTGCTGTCAAGTGCTTCACGAATTGCAAGGACTCTGCCATCCATCATATCTGACGGAGCTACAATATCCGCTCCCGCTTCCGCATATGACAAGGCGGTCTTTGCGATAAGCTTTACACTTTCATCGTTGAGAATTTTCGTGCCGTCAGTCAATCCGCAATGTCCGTGTGAAGTATATTCGCAAAGGCAGACATCGGCGATTGCAATTATATCGGGATATTTTTCTTTTGTCAGCCTCAGAGCTTTCTGTACTATTCCGTTCCTGTTGTAAGCTTCACTTCCGCAATCGTCCTTGCGGGCAGGTATCCCGAAATACAGAACTGCTTTAACTCCTGCACTCTGAACCTTGTCGAGAATTTCCGGAAGTCTGTCAAGCGAATAGTGAAATACTTCTGGCATTGAAGGAATTTCCTCTTTTATGTTTTCGCCTTCCACTACGAAAATCGGATATACCAAATCACTCTTTTCAACTGAAAATTCATGCACCATATCTCTCACAGTCTTTGAACTGCGAAGTCTTCTCGGTCTGTCAAGCATAAAAAATTACCTCTTTTACATTTAGTCAAGTGAAAAATCCCTTAACAGCTGATTTATAAGCCCCTCACAATCTTTTCCGTCAGGATATTCCACTTCAATTTTTGTTACCTTATCTCCAACATATTCTTTTCTGTAGTATACAATTTTCTTGTCCTCGTCTTCCCACTCAAGAATATAATAATCGCTTTCCTTTGATTTCGCAATAACCTTTTTACCCGTACTTTCGGAAGCCCTTATAAATTTTTTGTCAAGTGTATATTCGTCATTGTTGAACTGGCTCGAAAAAGTTATCTGGACTTCTCCGTCCGAAACTGTTTTTCCCTCTGCCGTTTCGGAAACTGTATTGAAATTACTCGGATACTTCACGGAATAACCGAATTTCACATTGTAATATTCCGTCAATGTTTCGTCCTGACGATAATCAGGTGCGGAAGCAATATATGATGAATATACAAATCCTGTATAATCCTTGTATTTCACCTTATACCAGCCGTTTGTTGCCCCGAGAATTTCAACTTTCATATTCTTGGGTATAGTTGTTACAATTTCCGATTCCGTGTCAGGTTTACTTCTCATGTTAAGCGGTGAACCGTCATCGACAAAAACATAACCGCTTTTCTTATCCGCCTCAGATAACGGAATTTCAGGTTGAGTTTCTGCGGTTGTCATTACAGATGTCGCAACGGTTGTTGCCTTGGTTACAACTGTGGTTACTGCTGTTTCTGCCTGTGTAACCGTAGTAGTTTCTTCCGTTCTTTTTTCAGGCGGAACATACTTAAATGTACAGCCTGTTGTTATCAGCATAATAAGAGCTGTTACAATAACCCTTTTCATTCTCCCTTAATCTCCTTTTATAGTTCGATACTCTTATTATACATCATTTATTATACATTCTGCAAGTCCGCCGACCGTTGAAGTATCCGCAGTTAAAGAAACCTGTATATTATTTTTTATAAGTGCCTGTGCGGTAACATTCCCGATTGCAACGATTTTTCCGTTTGTTTCGGTTTCCCTTAACTCAGCATATGCGGAAACTGCTGACGGGCTTCCGAAAACAATATAATCAGTGTCTTCAAGTGCCATATTGAGAAATGTTTTTCTTGAAAAATCCGTTTCAGTCCTGTAAATATCAAGCTTTTCAAATTCAATATTCTTTTCCTCAAAGCAGTTAATAAGCGTTTTCGTACCGTTTTCAGCCCTTACGACAAGAACCTTGTCTTTATCGGTAAGTAGCGGAATAAGCTTTTCGGCTAAACAACCGCTTTCGTATCTTTCGGGCATACAGTCCGCAAATATTCCGTATTTCTCAAGTTCTTCGGCTGTTGTTTTTCCGATTACCGCAAATCTAAGTTTAACAAGTTCCCTTACATCTGTTTTCTGTGTGTGTAATTTCTCAAAAAACAATCTCACTCCCGTAACACTTGAAAAAGTTACCCATGTATAATCACAAATCTTTAAATCAGGCGTTTCAACCGGTATAGTTCTTATAAGGCTTACTTCATCAACTTCCGCATCTTCCTTTTCAAGAACAGTTGTAAGCCTTGCACAAAATTCTCTTGTACCTGTAAGCAGGATTTTTTTATCTGAAAGTTTCTTCTTATGAGGTTTAAGTTTTTCGCAAAGTCCGACCGTATCCCCGATTACCGCCATTGCCGGAAACAGTGTTATTTTCTTATCCGAAACTTCTGACAGCTTGCACAAGGTCACTTTCTGACGTGCCGAACCACCTTTTTCTATAATTGCAGTCTGAGTGTCGGGGTTTCTGCCGTTCACAATAAGCTTTTCCGCAATCGCTCCAAGGTTTTTACCGCACATCAGAAAAACAAGTGTTCCGTGTTCACGGGCTAAAACCGCATAGTCAAGCACATTTTTCCCATGCGTTTCATGCCCTGTAACTACATGAAATGCCGAAGAAATTTCACGGTGCGTTATAGGTATTCCGCAAAGTTCAGGTATTGCATAACATGAAGATATTCCCGGAATAAATTTCACTTCTATCCCGTAGCGACAAAGAATTTCGGCTTCTTCTCCGCCTCTGCCGAATATGAAATTGTCACCGCCTTTGAGCCTTACAATATTTTTACTCTGAAAAGCTTTTTCAAGCATTATAAGGTTCGTTTCGGACTGTCTGACATGATGGCAACCGCTTTCCTTGCCCACAAAAATAAGTTCGCAATCCTGTTTCGCATAATTTAAAAGACTTATGGGAATAAGCTTGTCAAAGAGAATTACATCTGCGTTCTTTATTGCTTCAAGTCCGTCAGCAGTTATAAGGTTTTTGTTTCCTGTACCTGCTCCCGTGAATACTACTTTCCCATACTGTATATTATGGATTTCAGCCAGTACCTTGTATGCAAGCACTCTCCCGAGTCTTTCCGCATTTTCGCTTACTGAATTTTCATGCAATCTTATTTCGTTGTCGCTTTCTTTAACATAGACGCTTAAAGAAATTTTTTCTCCGTCCGTTTCGGCGAACGCTCCGACAGGCATACCGCAACCGCCGCCGAAAGTATCCAGAAAAGATTTTTCGGCTTTCCATACCGCATAACTCTTTTCGCTGTTAATGGCTTTCATAATTTGGGGGAAAGTATTCCTGCGTATCTCCACCGCCAACATTCCTTGATTACAAGCAGGCATTAAAGTTTCTGTGTCAAAGACTTCATATTTATATCCGTCACTTATTCCCGAGCGTTTAAGCCCTGCCATTGCAAGCACTATTCCGTCATATTCTCCGCCTTTAAGTTTCTCAAGCCTTGTGTGAATGTTTCCCCTTATGTCTTTGATAATTACTTTTGGATTTAAGGCTTTTATCTGTTCAGCACGTCTGAGGCTTCCCGTGCCTATTATTGTTCTGTCGGGCATATCGCAGAGTCTTGTACCATTCATTGTCACAAGCACATCTCTTGCATCTTCTCTGTCTGTTATTGCACCGATTTCAAGCCCCTCCGGCAAAACTGAAGGCATATCCTTTGCGGAATGAACCGCCATATCAATTTCACCGCTTAACAAGGCTTTTTCTATTTCCTTTGTAAAAACACCTTTTCCGCCAAATGATTTAAGCGACTTGTCAAGTATTTTATCGCCCTTCGTGGAGATACCCTTTATTTCAATCTCTATATCGGGAAAACGTCTTTTAATCAGTTCCGCAACTATCTCAGTCTGTTTAATTGCAAGCAGGCTTTTTCTTGAACCTATAGTAAGCTTCAAATTCTGCCACCACCTAATTTATAACCCCTCGGAGTAATGATTTTTCCGTTACTTACATATGTCTGTGAATTTCCGATTATAACAGTTGAAAACATATCCACATCGGCATTTTTAAGTTCTTTAAGCGTGATTACTTCATGCGACTGGTTTTCTCTGTGAGCGTTTCTGACAATTCCGACAGGTGTTTCTTCGCTTCTGTAAAGTAATATTATATCGGCGGTCTTCGTAAGGTAGTCAACACGTTTTTTGGATTTCGGATTATAAAGACAAATCACAAAGTCACCCATTGCAGCACATTCAACTCTCTTGTAAATAAGGTCTATAGGTGTCATAAGGTCGCTCAGACTTACAACTGCAAAATCATGCATAACAGGAGCTCCAAGGATACTTGCACATGATGAAAGTGCCGTTACACCCGAAACAATTTCAACTTCAATACTTGTATTCTTCGCAACTTCAAGCATTATTCCTGCCATTCCGTAAATTCCGCTGTCTCCGCTTGAAATGAATGCCACACGTTTTCCCATCATCGCATAATCGAGTGCGATTCTGCAACGGTCTACCTCTTTTTTCATACCGGTTGCGACATAACGTTTTTCCGGAAAAATCTTTCTCATAAGTTCAACGTATTTTGTATATCCCACTACAACTTCCGAAGTTTCAAGTGCCTGATAAGCTTCAAAAGTCATGTTCTGCTTATCTCCTGCTCCGAAACCCACTACAAAAATCTTTCCCATTATATCAATAACTCCTTTTTCAATAGTTCAATAATTCTTTTAAATTCCTGATTAGTTTCTGTATCCCGTATTCTGTAAATTAACTTTTTCGTTACTGTGTCTGTGTCCTTCAGTAAGTATCTGTTTTCAGTAAACAGTTTCCAGTTCATAAATTCTCTTATGCCGTCTTCGATAATTATCTCTGCTTTTCTGATTTCCTCTGTTTTCTTACTGTTGTTTGAGTATGCGATTTTTTCAAAGTCATCTATATTGAGATAACAACAGTTTTCATTTTCAAAGGGCTGAATATCTTTCGGAACTGCCAAATCAATAAATGTTCTGTGTCTGCCGTCATTGAGTATGTCTTTAATTCTGTTACAGTCGATAACGCAATGAGGACTTGAAGTTGCTGAAATTATTCCGTCCATGTCTTTTATGTATGAATATCTGTCATTGTAGTCTATAATTGTTATTCCGTTGTTGTAGTTTGTTTTTGGAATTGGCTGTCTGTTTCTTGAAGTTACGAATATGTGGAATTTTTTCTTCTGGTCTTCAAGGTTTTTAAGAACTGTTCCGCCGGTCTTACCGCTTGCTCCTATGAGCAGAATATTGCTCCCATTTACATTTCTCACAAGTGAGCTGACTGCAAGAGTTGCTACTGAAACAGATGTTTTTGAAAGCAGTGTTTCGGTTTTTACTTTTTTGGCATATGTTATGGCATTGCGGAAAAGAGTATTTAAAACCGAACCGCACAGTTTTGAAGAAACCGCATTTTCATGTGCAACCTTGACTTGTCCGAGAATCTGGTCTTCTCCGATAATCATTGAATCAAGTCCCACTGCAAGCCTGAAAAGATGATTTACCGCAATTTCATCATTCAAGAATACCATATATCCGGAAATGTTCGTGCCGATTAACTTATTAAAGTATTCTGTCACTTTATTCCTGTCGAGTACGCCGTTTTCCGTGGCAAGATATATTTCTGTACGGTTGCAGGTCGAAACCCAGACACATTCTTCTGCTATATCTTTTATCAGTTCTTCGGCATATGCAAGCTGTTTTTTGGTTGTGAATGCTGTCAGCTCTCTTATATGAACCGGTGCAGTTCTGTAACTCAGAATCACTGCCATGATTCTTATATCCATCTCATTCATCTTATCCTTTTCTCCGGAGGGGGGGCGGGGGG
>URWK01000052.1 GCA_900551505.1 uncultured Ruminococcus sp.
CCCCCCCCGCCCCCCCCCCCCCCCCCCCCCCCGAGAACCCCCACGGAAAACCTGCGGACAAAGAAATGGGACTTGCAAAATGGATAAGAAATCTATGAAAACTATAGTTATTGGTTGCCTGCTCCTGATAGTCGCTTGTGTAGCCGGACTTTTTATAATATCACTGCTGAAAATTGATGACAGCCTTGCAAATACTCTCTCAAAAATCTGGATAGGCGTTTCAGTTATCGGCGGTATCCTGCTAACAGCCTTTAAATGCGTAAGCAATGACAACCATAAAAATAACGGAGATGATTAACTAATGAGTGTAAAAGTTTTTATTGACGGTCAGGAAGGCACTACAGGTCTTAAAATTATCGAACGCTTTGAAAACAGAAACGATATAGAACTTCTCAGAATTGATGAAGATAAGAGAAAAGACCTTGACGAGAGAAAGAAATTTATAAACAGCTCGGATTTTACATTTCTCTGCCTGCCTGATGCAGCTTCAAGGGAAGCCGTTTCACTGATTGAAAACGAAAATGTGAGAATTATAGATGCTTCCACCGCTCACAGAACAAATCCCGAATGGGCTTACGGTTTCCCTGAACTTTCAGAGGCTCACCGTGAGAAAATCAGAAATTCAAAGCGTGTAGCCGTTCCGGGCTGTTATGCAAGCGGTTTCAATTCACTTGTGTATCCTCTCGTGGCACACGGAATAATCCCTGCCGATTTTCCTGTTTCATGCTATGCAACTTCCGGATACAGCGGAGCAGGCAAAAAGGCAATTGCAGTATATGAAAGCCCCGACAGAAACAAGGAATTCGACAGTCCGAGAATGTATGCACTTTCCCAGCAACATAAACACTTGCCTGAAATGCAGAAAATTTCGGGACTTGCCTATAAACCTATGTTCAATCCTATGGTCTGCGATTATTTCAGTGGTATGGTTGTATGTGTTCCGGTTCAGACAAGACTCCTTGAAAAGAAAACTTCAATTCAGGCAGTATGGGAAATGTACAGGGAACATTACGCTAACCAGAACTTCGTGAAAGTAACCGATATTATGGGAACTGACGTACTTGCTGACGGATTTCTCGCTTCAAACACTCTCAGCGGAACAAACCTTATGCAGATTTTCGTGTGCGGAAACGATGAACAGATTCTTCTCTGCTCACGTCTTGACAATCTCGGAAAAGGTGCTTCGGGTGCGGCTGTACAGTGCCTTAATATCATGATGGGAATTGACGAAACTACAGGATTAATATAAATTTTTGAAAGGTGGCTTGAAAGTCATGATTCAGTTATGTGAATTTGACGGATTCCGCTATATGGACGGCGGAGTCTGTGCTGCAAAAGGTTTCAGAGCCAACGGTATTCACTGCGGTATTGCAAAAAAGGCTCTTGCCGCACACGGTGAAAACGATAATACCGCCGTTGAACCTGCAAAGAAAAAAAATGACCTTGCCCTTATAGTTGCCGACAATATGTGCAACTGTGCGGCTGTTTATACCACAAACAAAGTTAAGGGAGCTCCTATTGCCGTTACAAAAGAAAATATCAAAAACGGTAAGGCTAAGGCTGTTATTGTAAATTCAGTAAACGCAAACACCTGCAATGCGGACGGCGAGAAAAAGGCAAGAAGAATGTGCGAAGTTGTCGCAAAGGCTCTCGACATTATGCCGTCAGATGTAATTGTCGCTTCAACAGGCGTTATCGGTCAGCCTTTACCTATTGAACCTATTGAAAACGGCGTTCCGGAACTCGTGGAAGGTCTTTCATACGAAGGAAATTCCGAAGCTGTAAACGCTATTATGACTACCGACACCATGCCTAAGGAAGTTGCCGTTGAATTTTTCGTTGGCAAGAAGCTTTGCAGAATGGGCGGTATGCTTAAAGGCAGTGGTATGATTCATCCTAATATGGCTACTACTCTTTCATTCATCACTACCGATGTTGCGATTTCTTCCGATATGCTCCAGAATGCTCTGAGCGACATTGTAAAGACTACTCTTAACCGTGTAAGCGTTGACGGAGATACCTCAACAAACGATATGTGTTGTGTAATGGCTTCAGGACTTGCGGGAAACCCTGAAATCAAATCGGAAAGCAATGATTACGAAGCTTTCAAAAACGCTCTTTATGTCGTTCTCGTAAACCTCGCAAGAATGATGGCAAGAGACGGCGAAGGTGCTACCAAGCTTATCGAATGTATCTGTACAGGTGCGGACTCCGAAAAGACTGCCGAAACAGTTGCCAAAAGCGTTATCACTTCCAGCCTCTTCAAAGCCGCTATGTTTGGTGAAGATGCCAACTGGGGCAGAATACTTTGTGCGGTCGGATACTGTGATGCGGATTTCGATATTTCAAAGGTCGATGTTGACATTGCTTCAAAACTCGGTAAAATTGAAGTTTGCAGAAACGGAGCAGGTGTGAATTTCTCCGAAGAAACCGCTAAACTTGTCCTCTCGGAAGAAGAAATAAAGGTTCTCATAAACATAGGTGACGGCACCGGCAAAGCTGTCTGCTGGGGCTGTGACCTTACTTACGACTATGTAAAAATCAACGGCGATTACCGTTCATAATCTCTTATGATGAAAGGGGTTTTTTAAGATGAATACTATAGAAAATTTCAATCAGCACGTTATGCCGACTTACGGACGTTATGATGTGGTTCTTGATAACGGTAACGGCAGAAACTGCGTTGACGAAAACGGAAAACAATATATTGACTTCGGAAGCGGTATCGGCACAAATTCCCTCGGTTACTGCGACAAAGACTGGCAGGACGCTGTTTGTAATCAGGTTCGTTCACTCCAGCACACTTCAAATTACTACTACACAAAGGTTCAGGCAGATTTTGCTTCAAAGCTCTGTGAAATTACAGGCTACTCAAAGATGTTCTTCGGCAATTCAGGTGCGGAAGCAAATGAATGTGCCATAAAGCTTGCGAGAAAATACAGTTTCGACAAGTACGGCAAGGGCAGAAGCACTATAATTACTCTCAAGAACTCTTTCCACGGCAGAACTCTCTGTACACTTTCCGCCACAGGTCAGGACGTTTTTCACAATTACTTTTTCCCGTTCGTAGAGGGATTCGTAAACGCTGAAGCAAACGACATTGAAGACCTCAAAAGCAAACTTGACGACACTGTTTGTGCGGTTATGCTCGAATTTATCCAGGGCGAAGGCGGTGTTAACCTGCTCTCCAAAGACTACGTTAAACAGGTCTTTGAAATCTGTCACGAAAAAGATATTATGATTATTGCAGACGAAGTTCAGACAGGTGTCGGACGTACCGGAAGATTCCTTGCTTCTCAGAATTTCGGCGTTATCCCTGATGTAACAACACTTGCAAAGGGTATAGCAGGCGGTCTTCCGATGGGCGTATGCCTCGCAACAGAAAAGTATGCCGATGTGCTTTCAAAGGGAATGCATGGTTCTACATTCGGCGGAAATCCTGTTTGTTGTGCAGGCGGTCTTGTGGTACTCAACAAGGTTTCCGATGAAACATTCCTTTTTGAAGTAAGCAAGAAAGGTGCTTATATCCGTGAAAAACTTTGCCTGCTCGATGAAGTACAAGGTATTACAGGTCTGGGACTTATGCTCGGTATTTCTCTTAAAACAAAGAAAGCCGGAGATGTTGTTAAGGAAGCTCTCGACAAGGGGCTTTTACTTCTCACCGCAAAGGATAAAATCAGACTTCTTCCGCCTCTCAATATCACTTATGAAGAACTTGACAAAGGGCTTTCAATCCTCTGCGATATTCTTTCGGAATAATAATGGAAGCCGTTCTAAGCGAAAAACTGCTTGACGGGGAAAAGGTCATTCACTCGGAAATACCTGAACATTACACAGAAACCCGTGAAAAAATTCCCGTCATAGTTATCTCTCTGTTTATTCTGTTACTTGTGCCTGCCGTTGTATTTGCCGAAAGTTACCGGCTTAAAGCAGTCTTTCTGTTCTCTGCCTTAACTTTGCTCTGTTACGATTTCCTGCTCACTTATAATATACGGGTTGCAAAATACATTCGGAAATACTTCATCACCAACAAGCGAATTATCGTTATTGATGAAGGACTTGAAAAGAACAATTTCTGTGCTTACATGATAGACAATATTGTGTCGCTCGAAACAGAAAAGCTTACCGACAATATCGGCAATGTGGTTTTCGGTTATTCCACAATTACAAGCGACTACATCAGACAAGACATTAAAATCAGAATACAGAACGTTAAAAATCCGGAGAACTTTTGCAATATTATCAGAAATATTAAGGCTTCTCCAAAAATCTAATTTTTAAAAAAGGTGAACTCCATGGACGAAATTTCAAATAAAGTCAGGTCACAAGTTCTTATTGATGCTTTGCCTTATATACAAAAGTACAATAAGAAAACCGTTGTTATCAAATACGGCGGTAATGCTATGACCAATGAAGAATTAAAAAATGATGTCATGAGCGATATCGTTCTGCTCTCACTCGTAGGTGTAAGAGTTGTTCTTGTACACGGCGGAGGCCCTGAAATCAATGAAATGCTTAAAAGGCTCAACATTGAAAGCAAATTTATAGGCGGTCTGCGTTACACCGACAAGGAAACCGTTCAGGTCGTACAAATGGTTCTCGCAGGTAAGCTCAACAAGGAGCTTGTAGCTCTCCTCGCTCAGCACAAGGGAACTGCTCTCGGTATGTGCGGTATTGACGGAAAAATGCTTATCGCTGAAAAAATGCAGGCTGAAAATGATTTGGGCTTTGTAGGCGAAATAAAAACCGTTAATACCAAGCCTATTACAGATGCTCTCGAAAAAGGCTATATTCCTGTTATCGCTACCGTTGCAGGAAGTGAAGACGGTCAGACTTATAATATAAATGCAGATACCGCAGCTTCAAGAATAGCTTCCGAACTTAAAGCGGAAAATCTTATTCTTATGACCGATATCGCAGGACTTCTCAGGGACAAAGACGACCCTTCAACCCTTATCAAGTCCGTGAACGTAAGCGAAGTGCCTTTCATGAAAAGACAGGGCATTATTTCAGGCGGTATGATTCCTAAAATTGATTGCTGTGTCGAGGCTGTAAGACGTGGCGTAAAACGTACTTCAATCATTGACGGCAGAGTTCCTCACTCAATTCTCATAGAACTCCTCTCAAATGAAGGTATCGGCACACAATTTAAATAAAAATTTAATAAAAATCTTAAAAAAACGGAGGCTTTAAAGAAATGAAACACTTACTCAGAATGCTTGACCTCAGCAAAGAAGAAATCATTGATATTCTTGACCTTGCCGACCAGCTTAAATATGAGCTGAAACACAATATTCCTCACCCAAGACTTAAAGGGAAGACACTCGGAATGATTTTCCAGAAAGCTTCGACCCGTACAAGAGTTTCTTTTGAAACAGGTATGTACCAACTCGGCGGTTATCCTCTTTTCCTCTCCTCACACGACTTGCAGATAGGCAGAGGCGAACCCGTTCAGGATACCGCAAGAGTTCTTTCACGTTACCTCAACGGTATAATGATTAGAACTTTCGACCAGGCAGAAGTTGACGCACTCGCAGAATACGGCGATATTCCGATAATCAATGGTCTTACAGACTTTTCTCATCCTTGTCAGGTTCTCGCCGACCTCATGACAGTAAGAGAATTCAAAAACAGCTTTGAAGGTCTGAAAATGTGCTATATCGGTGACGGAAACAACATGGCTAACTCACTTATCACAGGCTTCCTCAAAGTCGGCATGAGTGTTTCAGTGGCTTGCCCTGAAAATTACCACCCTGCCAAAGAAGTTCTCGATTTCGCAAACGGTTTTGACTGCTTTGAACTTACCGACAGTCCTATTAAGGCTGCCGAAAATGCCGATGTTATCATTACTGACGTATGGGCTTCAATGGGTCAGGAAGGCGAAGCCGAAAAGAGAAAAATCGCTTTCAGGGGCTACCAGATTAACGATGATGTAATGGCTGTTGCAAAGCCTGATGCTATGGTTATGCATTGCCTCCCTGCTCACCGTGAAGAAGAAATTACTACTAAGGTCTTTGAAGCTCATGCAAAAGAAATCTTTGAAGAAGCCGAAAACCGTCTTCACGCTCAGAAAGCCGTTATGGTCAGACTGATGGAAGACTGATTTGATAAGAAAGGAAACTTATAACTATGACAAACAGCTATGAAAGCCCGTTCTGCACCAGATACGCAAGTAAGGAAATGCAGTTTATCTTCTCTGCCGACAAGAAATTTACTACCTGGAGAAAACTTTGGGTAGCACTTGCAAGGGCTGAAATGAAACTCGGACTTAACGTTACTCAGGAACAGGTCGATGAACTTGAATCACACATCAATGATATTGACTATGAAGTTGCGAAAGAACGTGAAAAACTTGTACGTCATGATGTTATGTCGCACGTTTACGCATACGGTCAGGTTTGCCCGAAAGCCAAGGGAATTATCCATCTCGGTGCAACTTCCTGCTATGTAGGCGACAATACCGATATTATTATCATGCGTGAAGCTATGCAGGTTGTCCGCAGAAAGCTTATAAATGTAATTGCACAGCTTTCGGCATTCGCAGAAAAGTACAAGTCAATGCCTGCACTTGCATATACACATTTACAGCCTGCACAGCTTACCACAGTAGGCAAGAGAGCTACTCTCTGGACAAATGAATTGCTTATGGACCTTGACGAACTCGAATACAGAATCAGGAACATTAAACTTCTCGGTTCAAAAGGTACCACAGGCACACAGGCTTCATTTATGGAACTTTTCAATAACGACACTGAAAAGGTTAAAGAACTCGAAAGACTTATAGCTGAAGAAATGGGATTTGACGGAGTAGTTCCGGTTTCGGGTCAGACTTACTCAAGAAAAATTGATTCGCAGATTGTAAGCACTCTCAGCGGAATTGCACAGTCTGCAAGCAAATTCTCAAACGATATGCGTATTCTCCAGAGCTTCAAGGAAATGGAAGAACCTTTTGAACCTAACCAGATTGGTTCTTCTGCTATGGCTTACAAGCGTAACCCTATGAGATGTGAAAGAATTACTTCACTTTCAAGATACGTTATGATTGACAGCCTTAACCCTGCATTCACAGCCGGAACACAGTGGTTTGAACGTACACTTGACGACTCCGCAAACAAGAGAATTTCTGTAGCGGAAGCTTTCCTTGCCGTTGACGCAATCCTCAATATCATGCTCAATGTTACAAACGGACTTGTTGTTTATGACAAGATTGTTCACCAGAGAGTTATGAGAGAACTTCCGTTCATGGCTACCGAAAATATTATGATGGACGCAGTTAAAAAGGGCGGAGACAGACAGGAACTTCATGAGAAAATCCGTAAATATTCAATGATTGCCGGTGCAAGAGTAAAGCAGGAAGGACTTGACAATAACCTTTGCGAACTCATTCTTGCCGACCCTGCATTCATGATTACCAAGGAAGAAATGGACAACATTCTCAGACCGGAAAATTTCATCGGTCGTTGTCCTCAGCAGGTTGACGAATTCATCGCCGAATGTGTAAATCCGATTCTTGACGCAAACAAAGACATTCTCAATGAAACCGCTGAAATCAATGTTTAATTGATTTTTGGGGTTTTGCTGAATTTTAATTTTATAGGGGGGCGACCGCCTAATCTTCATTTGCGGTAAACTTAAATTCTAAAACCGTAATTCGCAAACGGGATTAATATTTTTTGCCCTCCGCAAGCCCCGAAAATCTGCAAGTCATTTTCCGCTCATACGCAAGTTTGCGACAAGATATAGTTCAGGGGGGCGGCCCCCCCGAAATGGGGGGGCGCCCCCGGTTAAACAAAAAAAACAAATATAAAAGTGACATATAACTATATTTCATGGCCATTATTATTTTATAATTCTCAATATATCTTTCGGATTTTTATTTGGATACACATATCGAATATACAAATAGTCTCCTGAATTGTTTATCCCTAATACCCAACGATGATTAATATCACCCAGAGAATTAGCTTGCCCAAAATCCGAAACAGGCATACTTGATTTATCAAATGAAAATTGACGACTATAAGCTTTTACCTCTCCAGTAATCGCAGTATTCTCTGTAACTCTTCCATTTTTCCACAAATCATATCCATGTGACGATTCATGTACTCCATTAGATTTAGCCCCATTACCTGCAATATCCAT
>URWK01000053.1 GCA_900551505.1 uncultured Ruminococcus sp.
TATAAATTATTCTCAAGTTTTCCGGCGGTGAGAGTGTTCTGCATGAGCATCGCAATAGTCATAGGACCTACACCACCCGGAACAGGAGTAATCCAGCCTGCCTTTTCGGAAACTTCATCGAATTTGACATCTCCGCAAAGTTTACCGTTTTCAAGTCTGTTGATACCTACGTCAATTACAACAGCCCCTTCTTTAACCATGTCAGCGGTAACGAAATTAGGCTTTCCGACACTGGCAACGAGAATATCGGCGTTTTTGCAGATTTCCTTAAGGTTCTGAGTTTTTGAGTGACAAATTGTAACAGTACCGCTTCTGTGGAGGAGGAGCATTGCCATAGGTTTGCCGACAATATTACTTCTGCCGATTACAACGCATGATTTGCCTGCGATTTCTACGCCCGTACTGTCGATAAGTTCCATTACGCCTGCGGGTGTGCATGGAAGAAATGCAAAGTCGCCAATCATGATTTTTCCGACATTGAAAGGGTGGAATGCATCAACGTCTTTTTCGGGAGAAATAGCGTTGATTATTGCGTTTTCGTCAATGTGCTTAGGGAGCGGAAGCTGAACGAGAATACCGTTTACTTTCCTGTCATTGTTGAGGACTTCCACGAGGTCGAGTAATTCCTGCTGGGTTATGTTTTCGTCAAGTGCATATTCATAGGAAGTGAAGCCTACATATTCGCAAGCCTTTTTCTTTGAATTAACGTAAACTCTTGAAGCAGGGTCATTTCCCACGATTACAACCGCAAGTCCGATATTTACGCCTTGTTCTTTAAGCTTTTCAGCTTCTGCCTTAACTCTGTTTTTAACCTGTTCCGAAACAATTTTACCGCTTATGATTTCTGCCATATGAGTAAACTCCTTTTAATATGTATTCTTATGCGACAGAAAAAGTCTGTCGCATAATTTTTTAATCATTGTTTTTGTCATCGTCCTGAAGAATTGAAGTATAATTTTCGTTTTTTTCAGGTTTAAGTTCGTGTTTTGCTTTATTCTGCTTTTTTTTCTTTTCGTCCCGAATTTTCTGTTCGGCTTCCGCAAGCATTTTCTTTGATTCCTCCGTGTCGCAGTAAAGCACATAGTCGCTTCCCATACGCTTTACTTTAAGTGTAAATACTATTGAAAGTATTACGGAAGTTACAAAAGCTATTGCGGAGAGCATCTGAGAAAATCTGATATTTCCGAGCATAAGGCTGTCGGTTCTCAGACCTTCAAGGAAGAACCTTCCGAAACAGTACCAGGAGAAATATAGCAGAAAAATCTGACCGTCAAATTTTCTGTGCTTTGAAACAAGGAAAAGTACTGTAAACCCAAGCAGACACCACACCGATTCATAAAGAAAACACGGGTGAACCGGCAAGTCCGCCGAAAGTTCAACGCCTTTGCTCAGGGTAGCGGAATTTGACTGTATCCATTGCTGAATTTTACCGCTTGACATTCCGAATATTGATGTTGTGTTACAGCCGAAAGCCTCATGATTGAAGAAATTGCCCCATCGCCCTATACATTGTCCTATTAGGAAGCCCATTCCCGTAAGGTCAAGCAACGGAAGAATTTTAACTTTCTTGATTTTGGCGGTTATCAGTGCGAACAGCAGAGAACCGATAATTCCGCCGTATATCGCAAGCCCGCCGCTTCTTATGTCGAGGATTTTTTTAATATCTCCTGCGTAACTGTCCCACTCAAGTATTACATAATAAGTTCTTGCTCCGATAATTCCGCCGAAAATTCCGGCTATTATTACATCGGTAGCCTTGTCAGCATCAAGCCCGTATTTTTTCATCTGTGAAAACGCAAAGAGCATTGCAAGGATAATTCCGCAGGTAATCAGTATACCGTACCATTGAATATCAATGCCGAAAATTGTAAAAGCTGTACTGTTTACAGTTATATCAATGTTCAGCTTTGGGAAGACGATTTCATTATATTCAAGGTTTTTTAATGCTTCCATAATCAGCCGTTTTCACCGCTTTCGATTATTGAAAGTACATAATTTTCAGTATCGAACATTTCACAAAGGCATCTCTGAACGTCTTCATACTTCATTTCGGAAAGAATTTCAAAAGAGTCGAAGCCTGAAACGCCTGAAAAATATGAGTTTATAAGGGCGTTTGCAACATAGTTCGGGCCATTCCATCTCTTGATAGCCTTGCCGTAATTTGATTTCTTGATTACTTCAAAGTGTTCCTTGTCAAGTCCGTCAGCCTTGGCTTTTTCGATTTCCTTAAAAATTCTGTGCATTACTTCTTCAGGCTTGTCGGATTCTCCGCTGAAAATCAGTGAAAAGAAACCGTCACCGCAGAATACTTCCGTGCCGAAAGTTGAATTTATAAGTCCTTCGTCCATCATTTCCTTATAGAGCGGAGAAGACGTATCGCAAAGGATATTCATAACGGTATCACATTCCATTTCAGCCTTTACGCTTGCGTAACCGTCTAAAGCCTTGCACTTTATGCCGATATTGAACATAGGAACGCCGACAGGTCTGTTTTCACGGATTTCTTTTACAGCGACTTCGTAAGGTTCTTCCGGGAACACTGTTTCAAGTTCGATATTTTCGCATGGTTTAAGTTCTTCATCGGCGATTTTAAGGACTTCGTCAGTGTTTACGTTTCCTGCGATTACAAGAACCATGTTGTGAAGATTGTAGAAAGTATTGTAACACTTATAGAGTAAATCAGCATCAATTTGAGCAATACTTTCAATCGTACCTGCAATGTCAATTCTTACAGGGTGGTTTTTGTACATACTGCGGAGCATATTAAAAAGCACTCTCCAAGACGGGTCATCATTGCACATATTGATTTCCTGCCCGATAATTCCCTGCTCCTTGTCAACGCTTTCCTTGGTGAAGTAAGGTGACTGCACGAATGAAAGCAGTATTCTCAATGATTCCTGCCAGTTCTGAGAACAACCGAATAAATAGCAAGTCTTGTCAAATGAAGTGAAAGCGTTTGCGGAAGCACCTGTTTTTGCATAGAGTTCAAATACATCACTGTCTTCATTTTCAAAGAGCTTGTGTTCGAGGAAGTGTGCGATACCTTCGGGAACGACTGTATAATCCTTGTCCGCCTTTGTCTTGAACATGGTGTTTATAGAACCGTACTTTGTGCCGAAAAGAGCTTCTGTAGAACTGAATCCCGGCATTTCGCATACGAGTATGTCAAGTCCGCTCGGGTGTTTGATTTTAAAGTAACTGTCGCCTGTAAGTTTGCTGACAATAGTCTGTTTTTCCATTATTCTTCCTCCTCCTTTTCAGCCGTAAGCACATAGACAGTATCAAGGGTAAATGATTTTGCGACTTCTATAATACGTTCTCTTGTAACAGCCTTTATTCTTTCTGCGGTTTCGGCAGGGGAAAGTATTTCGCCTCCGTCTGTAATCTGTTTAAGATACCATGCAATCAGAGAACCGGCAGAATCGGTGATTGAATTGTAGGCATTGACGAGGAAAAGAACAGCACTGTTTATTTCATCATCTGTGAAGTCGCCGTTTTTGATATTCTCGAACTGGCGGAGAATTTCAGTTTCGGCTTTTTCAATGTTCTGTTCTTCAATACCGCTGTCAACGATAAGAGAACCTTTTCCCTGATTGTAACGGCTTGCACAGTAGTAGCAAAGGCTCATCTTTTCTCTTACGTTTGAGAAAAGCTTTGAAGTGGTAGAACCGCCGAAAATAGCGTTCATCACATACATTGCGAAGAAATCGGTGTTTTCGGATTTGAAAACCATTACCATTTTGCTCTGAAGAACGTTTTTCATTCTTTCGGTAACGTATTCAGGTTCGGGTTTAAGCGGGCTGAAACTTCTGTAATTGCATATGGGAACGTTTCTTTCATAAGAGAAAACAGACTTGATTTTTTCTTTAAGTTCCGGGTTTGGTTCTGCTCCGACATAGAATACTTCTATCTGGGAACTTTTCAGTACGTCCTGATACTTTTCATAAGCGGATTCAGGAGTGACCTTTTCGATGCCCTCTTTTTCCGAATATTCTTTAAGGTGTGAAATTTCGCCTCTGTAGGCAATCTGTGAAGCCTTTATAAGAGCGTAGTTTCTCTTGTCATTGATTTCCGCTTCAAGTGAGTCAACAGCGTCTTTCTTTTTGAAGCTGAAAATTGAGTTTTCAAATTCGCCGTTTTCCGTTTCGGGTGAAAAGATACAGTCAAAGTTAACATCAAGTGTGTCGTCAAAGAGTTTTTCTCCTTCAAGTGCGAATTTGTCATCAATAGTATTCATATAAGTGCAGATATACTGAGTGTCAACATTTCTTCCTGATTCGGAATAAATGCCTGCTCCGTAAAGTGTGTTGAGCTTCTTTGAAAATTCTGCAATTGTCGGATATTTGCTGTTACAGCAACCCAATATCGAGCCTGCCACACTGTTATCGTGATAAGTTTCGGGGCTGAGCGGAAAATTGAACTGGATTCTTACGGAATTGGTCTTGAATATCGGGGATATGATTTCAGAAAAACCGATGCCGTTTCCAATAATCTCTCTTTTAAATGAAAATGCCATATTAAAATACCTTTCTTAAAAAATAATACTCCGGCAATCAATGCCGTACTTAAATTTTATTATATAATTTTATCTTTTCCATGTCAAGTGATTATAATGTATGCAACAGTCAGAACGCACATTTTCAAATATTAATAATTGGTTACAATTATAATGTCGCACTGTACATAGCCAAAAGAAAATGATATAATTAATTTGTCTATAAATTAAATCGTAAGAACCATGATAAGGAGATTAAATGATAAAATGAAGAAAAATTCTGAACATAGAATAAGAAAAAAAGGGCTTCTGTTCAGCATATTGAGTACAATAATCTGTCTTTCGGTAATGCTCCTCGCCGTACCGGCAGTAAGTGCGGAAGCCGAACCTGCAACAGAAACTTCAGAGGCGACAAATGCGGATATTCCCGCAACGGCTACAGACATTACGGAAACAACATCACTTACATTTGACTACTATTCAGTAAAGCCTACAATGTCAGACAACAATACACAAACCTCTTTCGTATTCGTACCGAACAATATAATTTACATCGAAAACAAGGAAACTCCGATATCATCACTTTATATAGTTTCAGACAGACCGATGGGGGAATTTGAGCTTACTTACAATAACAAAACTCAGGTTTACGGTCAGAACGGATTTATACATAATTATATAAAGCTTGATGAACCGACAGATTATATTGAACTTCGTATAAGCGGAGGACAGAATGTTACAATCTGTGATATTTCCGCCTTTTCCGAAGGAACAACTCCGCCTGACTGGGTGCAGACATGGGCAGAACCGCTTGAAAAAGCCGATATGCTTCTTCTTCCGACACACGGAGATGATGAATTTATTTTCTTTGGCGGAACGATTCCTTACTATGCCGGACAACTGGGGCTTGATGTGCAGGTAGCGTTTTTAACTAACCATTGGGGCGAGCAATACCGTACACATGAACTTCTTGACGCACTCTGGAATGCGGGTTTAAGGAATTATCCTGTAATATGCGATTATGCAGACCTTTATTGTGAAGGCTTGCAGGCAGCACAGTATACTTATGACAGTGAAGCGTGGACAGCCACGCAGGTTGAACTTATAAGACGTTTCCAGCCACAAGTTATTATCGGGCATGACATAAACGGAGAATACGGACACGGAGCTCATATGCTTAATACCGATACACTTATAAAGGCACTTGAACTTTCGGGAAGTGCGGAGAATTATCCTGACAGTGCGGAAAAGTATGGTACATGGGATGTTCCGAAAACATATCTTCATCTCTATGCGGAAAATCCCGTTACAATGAACTGGGACGTACAACTTGACAAGTTCGGGAATAAAACAGCTTATGAAGTAGCACTTGAGAGCTTTAATATCTATAATTCGCAGACCGCAAATTATACGGTACATAAGGAAGGCGGAGGTGTTTATGACTGTCATGCATTCGGACTTTACAGAACAACAGTGGGTGCGGATACGGGCAAAAACGACTTTATGGAAAACATTACACCTTACAGACAGACCGCAAACCCCGAACAGCCTGACCAGAATACAGACAGTTCAACAGATTTGGAAAGTTCATCATCGTCACTTTACAATGATAACAGCAATGTTGTACCTTATGTAGAGCCTGAAGAAACCGTAGGTTCTACGACCACAAGAGTTATTTTCTGGATATGTATGGGAATATGCCTGGGAGCAGTAATATTTATCTGGATTATGCTCGGCAAGGCTAAAAAACAAAAAAAGCTTGAGGAACAGAAAAAACAGGCTAAGAGAAACAAAAAGAAATCTGCAAACAAGAAAAAATAATTACAGAAAAATCACCATGAATTAATTCATGGTGATTTTTCTGTTATAAAAATTCTTCCGGGAGCAGATAATAAACTTGAGCAGAGGAGGGATTTTTATGTATAAAAGACTTGCAGGGCTGGTGTTTCTGATTGCAGTAATGTTTTCTTCGCTGTATATAAGAATTTTCGCAGTTATGAAAAACGAGGAGTACAAGCAGGCAGGAATGAATCAGGGAACATATACACTTGACGCAGGCGTTTCATACGGCAATATCTATGACAGGAATTTAAGGCGACTGAATAACAGAACTTACAGATATTTCACGGCAATCAACCCTACAGCAGAAGCAGTTAAAGAAATATTGCCGTTCGTGTCTGATAAAACAGAATTTTATAAGAAATTACAGTACGGAAAACCTTTCGTGTGCGAAACCACAAAGAGCGATTTTGAAAGTTGTGACATAGAAAGTTTCGTCACTCCGGTAAGGGAAAGCAAAAATCAGACAGCCTGCCATGTTGTCGGATATACTTCGGAGGGAAAAGGCGTTTCAGGGCTGGAATATGCGTTTAATGATTATCTTTCTTCGGAAAAATCCGTAAGTCAGGTTACTTACAGGATAAATGCAAAAGGTGCGGTAATTGAAGGCATGGAAAAGGAGCGTAAGGAGAACGGAGAAGTTAAAAGCGGTATAATTACAACGCTTGATACATCTATTCAGGATATTTGTGAGAAAGCAGGCGAAACGATAGAAAAAGGTGCTATAGTGGTCAGTGAAGTCGGTACGGGCGAAATTCTCGCTATGGCAAGTTTCCCGTCATATAATGTAAATCAGCTTGCGAAAGAAATGCATAACGAAAATTCTCCGATGATTAACAGAACGCTTTCCGCATATTGCGTGGGTTCGGCTTTTAAACTTGCGGTTTCTGCGGCTGCGATTGAAAGCGGACTTGAAGACTTTGAGTATGATTGCAAGGGAAGTATCAAAGTAGGCGGTCAGGTGTTCCGCTGTCACAATATAAAAGGTCACGGATTGCAGGATATGAATGATGCAACAGTGAATTCATGTAACTGCTACTTTATCGCACTCGGACAAAAGATTGAAAGTGAGAAGTTGCTCAATGTTTCATCGGCTTTAGGGTATGGCAGGGAATTCGTGCTTGCTGACGGGATAGTTTCGTCAAGGGGAAATCTTCAGACAAAAGACGATATGGAGATAATGGCGGAAAAAGCTAATTTCTCATTCGGTCAGGGGAAACTGCTTGCTACGCCTTTACAAGTGAATTTAATGACTGCCACAATTGCGAATAACGGAATTTTCGTTCAGCCGAAATTAATTATCGGGAAAGCTGATGAAAATAATTTTATCCAATATGATGAAGTTCCGCAATATAATGAAGTCCGGGCGATAGAAGAAACAACAGCCCTTAAGCTCAGGAAGTTTATGGTAAATACGGTTCAGGGAAATCCCCTGTCACTTGCAAGACCTCAGAACACCACGGCAGGCGGAAAGACTTCAACCGCTCAGACGGGACGTTATGATGATAACGATACGGAACTTTGCAATGCGTGGATTACGGGCTTTTTCCCTGCCGAAAATCCGAAATATGCGGTAACTGTACTTGTGGAAGACGGCGGTTCGGGCAATATCACGGCATCGCCGGTTTTCAGACAGATAGCGGAACAGATTATTTTACTCGGAACTCATGAAGAAACCGATAACTGAAAACAGGGGGGGGGGGGGCGGCGGGGCCGCGGCCGGAAGCCGCAGGGCCCACAGAGAAAAAAAATAAATAAAGAAGAAAGATAAAAAAAAAA
>URWK01000054.1 GCA_900551505.1 uncultured Ruminococcus sp.
ACCTTCAACTTTGTTGAAGGTCGCCCCACACAAATTACAATTAAGAAGTCATTAAAAAAGTTTTTTGACGGAAACAAAATTCCTGCTTGCAAAAAACATAGAAACAGAGTAAAATTTAAATTGCAGGATTTGAAGACGGATTATTCAGAAATAAAAAGCAAACAGCAAAAAATAATCAAGAAAACATTGAAAAATTCAGATATATATGCTTTAATATAAGGTATGGGGTTAAACATTAATGAAAGAGGTAACGGGGAAATATGGCTGATAAAAAGAAGTCTGCCGAAAAGAAAACTTTAAAATCACTGATTTCAAAGATTGCAGGAATAATAGTTGTTTTAATACTTGCCTACTTTACAGCAGACCAGACAGGTGTTATTCAGACCGGAAACGACAGCACGGAAACTAACGGAGAAACCCTTGAAGTGCATTATATTGACGTAGGACAAGGCGACAGCATTTTTATAAAATGCGGTGGCGAAACTATGCTGATTGATGCAGGCGAAAGAGATTACGGCGATGTCGTTACAAACTATATTAAAACACACAGTGACGGCACAAAGCTTGATATTGTGGTAGCTACACACCCGCATTCAGACCATATCGGAGGAATGGCAGAAGTCCTTGAAAATATGGGCGGAGCGAAAACGCTTATAGTTCCGAAAATAGTTGACCAGTACGTTCCGACAACAAAGACTTATGAAAAGTTTCTCAAAACAGTGGGAAACCTCGGAATGAAGCTTACACCTGCGAAAGTCGGCAACACATACAGCCTTGGGGCAGCTAAGATAGAAATTCTCTCACCTGCAAAGGATAATTATGGCGATGATATGAATAATTATTCGGTTGTCACAAAGCTTACTTTCGGAGATAATTCATTCTTATTTACCGGAGATGCTGAAAAAGAAGTTGAAGAAGAAATGATTAATAATGGTGTACTTACCGATATTGATGTTCTCAAGGCAGGTCATCACGGAAGTAATACATCTTCCTCACAAGCTTTTCTTGACGTGGTGAAGCCGGAATATGTTGTTATCCAGTGCGGAGCAGGCAATTCATACGGACACCCTCATGAAGAACCTATGCAGAGATTTTCGGCACTTACAGACAAGATTTACAGAACCGATTTGCAGGGAAGTATTGTTATAACGTCCGATGGTCATTCACTGAACGTTTCATGTGAGAAATAAAGGAGATTGAAACATTATGATAATAGTGGACAGGATTGAAGGAACGACAACAGTTTGTGAAGAAGATGACGAACAACTTATTATAGAAAATCAACAGCAACTCAGGGAAATTGTACATGAAGGAGATGTTCTCATACGCAATGACGATGGAACATATTCCGTTGACAGGGAAATGACACAGAAAAGGCGTGAATATATTCTTGAACTTCAAAGAAAGTTATGGGATTTCGATTAATCCGAAAATTAAAACGTAGGGACGGTAAAGCAATGAAAAATGATATATTTGAAACGATACACCAGATGTACGGTCAGATGTCAAAAGGTCAGAAAAGAATATCAGATTATATACTCAAAAATTACGATAAGGCGGCATTTATGACGGCTGCGAAGCTTGGCGAAACGGTCGGCATAAGTGAATCTACAGTTGTCAGATTCGCCACAGAAATAGGATTTGACGGATACCCTGCATTCCAGACAGCGTTGAACGAAGTTATGAGAACACGTCTTACTGCTATTCAGAGAATAGAAGTTGCAGATACTCAGCTTGGCACGGGTGATGTACTTGAAAATGTGCTTAACCTCGACATTGAGAGAATAAAGAAAACTATGGAATGTTGTTCAAGAGAGCAGTTCAATAAGGTTGTTGATGCAATAGCAACGGCGGAAACAGTATATGTTATCGGCTCGAGAAGTGCAGAAACTATCGGGAAATTCCTTGAATATTACCTTAATCTCATGATGAAGAACGTGCATTTTGTAAATACGGCAGGAGCAGGCGGAATGTTTCAGAGGCTTATTCACGTTTCGGAAAAAGATGTGGTAATAGCCATAAGCTTCCCGAGATACTCGAAACAGACAGCCGATGCCATGCGATATGCTTCGGAGAGGAAGGCAAGGGTAATTGCACTTACCGACAGCGAACAGTCACCGATTGCACAGAATGCTAATTATCTTCTGCTCGCAAGAAGTGATATGGTTTCGTTTGCGGATTCGCTTGTAGCACCTTTAAGCCTGGTCAATGCTCTTATAGTGGCTCTCGGAATGAAGAAAAAAGACACTGTCGCAAAGAACTTTGAGAATCTCGAAGAACTTTGGGACAGATACGGCGTTTACGAAATCTACAGCCACAACAACGGCAGTAAAGACGTTAAATGAAAGGATTGAAAGTTTGAACAGATTTGATATAATAGTAATAGGCGGAGGAGCTTCGGGAATTTTTTCGGCTGTTACGGCAGGCAGACTGGGAAAGAAAGTTGCGGTAATCGAAAAGAACAGACGTATCGGCAGAAAGCTTGCAATTACGGGAAAAGGCAGATGTAATGTTACGAATGACTGTAATGATGTCGGCGAGCTTATGGCGAATATTCCCGTAAACCCAAGGTTTCTTTACAGTGCGTTTTCCTCATGTATGCCACAGGATATTATTGATTTCTTTGAAAAGGATTGCGGAGTAGCTTTAAAGACCGAAAGAGGAAACAGAGTATTCCCTGTCAGCGACAAGGCGGAAGATATTGTTAAGGCTCTCGAAAAGTCCGCAAACAAAGCAGGCGTAAAAATATTTCTCAGCAAGGCGGTTACGGAACTTATCATAGATGAGCAGGACGGCAGAAAAGTATGTTGCGGCGTAAGATGCGGAAAAGAAGAATTTTATGCGGAATCCGTAATTGTTGCAACGGGCGGAATGTCATATCCGCTTACCGGTTCAACGGGTGACGGTTACAGATTTGCGAAAAGTGCAGGTCATAAAGTTACCGAACTTTCGCCGTCACTTGTGCCGATAGTTACAGAAGAAAAGTATTGTAAGGATATGATGGGGCTTTCACTGAAAAATGTAACCCTTTCACTTTTCAGAGACAAAAAACTTGTATCAAAGGAAATGGGCGAAATGCTTTTTACTCATTTCGGAGTTTCAGGACCTCTTGTGCTTTCCGCAAGCTCGCTTATAAGAGAACCCGAAAAACACAAGTACACTATGAAGATAGATTTGAAGCCTGCTCTTACCCCTGAACAGCTTGACGCACGCTTACAACGTGATTTTTCGGAGAACATAAATAAGGACTTCATAAATTCGCTGAACAAGCTTTTACCTTCCGCAATGATACCTGTTGTTGTGAAGCTTGCGGGAATACCGCAGAATCTGAAAGTTAACCAGATTTCAAAACAGCAGAGATTAAACCTTGCGGAACTGCTGAAAAATTTTCCGCTTACGGTTAAAGAATTCCGACCCATAGAAGAAGCCATTATTACAAGTGGCGGTATTTCGGTAAGGGAGATAGAACCTAAAACCATGAAATCAAAACTTGTGGAAGGACTTTATTTTGCGGGAGAAGTAATTGATGTTGATGCGTATACGGGCGGTTTTAATTTACAGATAGCATTTGCAACAGGTTTTACAGCGGGACAGAATGCATAAAATAAATATATTACGAAAAGAGAGGATACCAATGAGTATTAATATAGCGATTGATGGCCCTGCGGGAGCAGGAAAAAGCAGTGTAGCCAAGGCTCTTGCGAAAGATTTGAATTATATATATGTTGATACGGGTGCTTTGTACAGAGCAGTTGCATACTATGTTTCAGGCAAGGGAGCAGACACAAAAAGTATTGAGCAGGTAGAACCTTTGCTTAAAGATGTGAAAATCGAACTGAAATTCATAGACGGAACGCAGAGAGTATTTCTCAATGGTACAGATGTTTCAGACCTCATAAGGACACCTGAAATTTCTATGGGGGCTTCAAATGTTTCCGCATTGCCGTGTGTGAGAAAATTCCTGTTTGAATTACAACGTTCGATTGCCCGTGAGAATAATGTGATTATGGACGGCAGGGATATAGGAACGGTTGTTCTTCCTGATGCACAGCTTAAAATTTTCCTTACCGCTTCACCTGAAGAAAGAGCAACAAGAAGATTTAACGAGTTGCAGGAAAAATGTAATTGTCCTACATATGCGGAAGTGCTTGCGGACATAAAGACCCGTGATTACAATGACAGTCACAGGGCAACAGCCCCTTTAAAGCAGGCTGATGATGCGGTGCTTATCGACAGTACGGATATGACATTCAATGAAGTTGCAGAGAAGATAAAGACATTGATAAACGGCATATAACAAGAGGAGTGGCAAAATGTATTTTTTACTCAGGCAAATAGTGTTGCTGATTTATAAGATAGCGTATAATCTTTCATTTGAAGGACTTGAAAATATTCCGAAAGAGGGAGGATATATTTACGCCTCTAATCACAGAAGTTACGCAGACCCTGTTCTTATAAGCCTTAAAGTTCCGGTTCGCTTTAACTACATGGCGAAAAAGGAATTGTTCAAAAATCCGTTTTTCAGTGCATTGATAAGAGCGTTCGGAGCTTTTCCTGTCGAAAGAGGTACAGGCGATACTTCCATAATTGAAACTTCGATAGAAAAGCTTGAAAAGGGGAAGAATCTTGTAATCTTTCCGGAAGGTACTCGTTCCAAAGACGGCAAGGTAGGTGCAGGCAAATCAGGTGTAGCGATGATTGCGGCCAAGGCAGGTGTGGACGTTATACCGGTCGGAATAGTTTTCGAGGGCAAGCTTTCATTCAGAAAAAAAGTTGTTGTTAAATATGGTAAGCCCATAAGTGCGGAAAACCTTAAAATCAGCGATAACCCGACAACAAAGGAATTAAGAGGCTTGAAAAAGACCATAATGGCAAGTATTACGGAACTTGTTGAAGGTGACGTTAAGAAACTCGGAGAGGGTAATTGATATGGAAATAACATTGGCGAAATCAGCAGGTTACTGTTTCGGAGTGAGCAGGGCAATAAAGCTTGTGAATGACGCACTCGACAACGGTAAAAAAGTTGCCACTCTCGGCGAAATCATTCACAATGCCGATGTGGTCAGAAACCTTGAAAAACGTGGTGCAAGAGTTGTAAATGACATTGATGAAGTCGCTGACGATGAAATTCTTGTTATCCGTTCCCACGGAGTCGGTCAGGAAGTATACAATAAAATCCACGAAAGAAATCTTGAATGTATAGATGCGACTTGTCCTTTCGTGGCGAAGATACACAAAATTGTAAGAGAGAAAAGCGATGAAGGTTATTTCATTCTTATTGCAGGTGACAAAAATCACCCCGAAGTCAAGGGCATAATTGGACACTGTGACCAAAATAACTACATGGTTTTTAGTAATGATGATGAGCTTAAAAAATTTCTTTTAAAAAAGCCAGTTTTTTTAGAAAAAAAGGTTGCAATTGTAGCCCAAACAACGTATAATATAGAGATATGGGGGACATGCATCGGAATACTGACAGATACCCTGCCTAACTTACAGATTTTTGAAACTATCTGCATTGCCACCGACCAGAGACAAAACGATGCCATCGCTCTTGCGAAAGCTTCGGATGCTGTTGTCGTTATCGGAGGCAGGCACAGTTCAAATACGGACAAACTTTTCCGTGTGTGCAAACACTACTGCGGAAACGTCTTTCACATCGAAAACGCTTCCGAGCTTAATCTGAATGATTTCAGAGGAATGAAGAAAGTAGGTATTACCGCAGGTGCTTCGACCCCTGCTTATATAATTGAGGAGGTATTAACACAAATGAGCGAAATTCAGAATGATGAAAACTTCGACTTTGCGAAGGCTCTTGACGAGTCTTTCAAGAAAATACATGGAGGAGAGTGCGTAAAAGGTACAATCGAAAAGGTTGACGACGCAAAATCTATTGCTTACGTAAACGTTGGAACAAAGCATACAGGTATCGTTTCACTCAGTGAACTTACAAACGACCCGTCACTCAAGGTTTCTGATGTTGTCAAGGAAGGCGATGAAGTTGAATTCATGGTTATTAAGGTTAATGACCAGGAAGGTATCGTAACACTTTCAAAGAAAAAGGTTGACGAAACAGCAGGCTTCAGAAAACTCGTTCAGGCTAAGGAAAACGGCGAAATCCTTCAGGGCAAGGTTCAGAAGGTTATCAAGGGCGGTATTATCGTTCTCTGCAACGGCGTTCAGGTATTTATCCCTGCTTCACACACAGGTTTCCCAAGAGACTTCGACCTTACAACACTCGTAGGTCAGACTTTTGATGTGAAGATTATCGAAGCTGAAGAAAAACGCCACAACAGAGCTGTAGGTTCTATCAAGGAAGTTCAGAAGGCTCAGAAGGCTGAAGCTCAGAAGAAGTTCTGGGACGAAGCTGAAGTTGGCAAGGTTTACAAGGGCGAAGTAAAGTCACTTACAAACTACGGTGCATTCGTTGACCTCGGCGGAATTGACGGCATGGTTCACATTTCTGAACTCTCATGGGGCAGAATCAAGCACCCTTCAGAAGTTGTCAAGGTTGGCGATGTTCTTGAAGTTTACATCAAGGAACTCGACAAGGAAAAGAACAGAATTTCTCTTGGCTACAAGAAGACAGAAGATAACCCATGGACAAAGTTCACAAATGAATATTCTGTAGGCGATGTTGTTAAGGCTAAGATTGTTTCAATCCCGGCTAAGAACTACGGTGCATTTGCAGAAATCATTCCGGGCGTTGACGGTCTTATTCATATTTCCCAGATTGCTAACCAGAGAGTTGAAAATGTAAGCGACATTCTCTCAGTAGGACAGGAAGTTGAAGCTGAAATTATCGGCATCGAAGACGAAGACAAGAGAGTAAGCCTTTCAATGAGAAAGCTTGCTGAAGAAAATAACGAAGACTGATATTTTCTGAAATAAAGAGAAGCAGACCTTTCCGGAGGTCTGCTTTTTTGTACAAAAAAATAAAGGCGTATCAAAACGGATACGTCTTTTAACATAATTAAGAAATTTCTTTACTGCGTTCTTCAAAGTCGGGGCTGTAGACGACATTATTTTTCTTGCGTCTTTTCATTTTACCGACACTTTGTCTTACTTCAACGGCTTTTTGTCGTTTCTTCAAGCTTTTCAGAATATAAAATCTGTTGTAATTCTGGGGGACTTTTACGGTTTCACCCGAGCATTTTAACATGAGCGATTTTTTAATAAGGCTGATTTTCCCGAAAGCTCCCGAAATAATACCTATCCACATACCGAGGCTGCCAATTTTCTTAGGTATCGGGCAGACAAGGTCACGGATTGCGGAAGAAAACGCCATACAGTTTTCATCGAAAGAGTTCTTTAATAAGTTGAGTGTTAAGTATTTGTTAGTATGATTTACTTGGAAATAAGTTTTTCTGCTCGGGTTGAGTTCCCAATCTCTTACACCTGACGCATCATGGACAACTGTAGTAATTTTCGGGTTTCTGTTAAATTCGTCCAGTACGCTTTGAATTTTGTTATCAGACCAAATTGAGTCCTGTCCCGCCATAAAAATTATGTCACCACTGCACTGTTCAAGAAGCCTGTTAGTGTTATATACATAGTCAAAAGGATTTTCGTTGAATATGATGTGTATTCTGTTGTCATTTTTTTCGTACTGGTTTATAATCCTGAAAGAACCATCTCTTGACGGGCTGTAGGAAAGAATAAGCTCATCAGCTTCCCCAAGCTGAAAGAGAATTGAATTAAGCTGGTCACGGATAAACCTTTCGCCGTTGTAAACAGACATAGCCACGGACACAGTAAGTTGATTGTCTGTTTGTTTCATTTTCATGTATTGAATTTACGCCTCCCGCAGTGACAGAAAATTTTACTTTAAAAATTTCTTCTCTTATTAATCACTTATATTCTATCATATTTCTCTTACTAAGTCAATGAAAAAGAGAGTTAAAAAAGTATAAAAAACGAGAGGGTAGAAATTCACTCACAAAAGGGACAAAAGGATATGAGTTTTGGGGGGGGGGGGGGGGGGGGGGGCGGGGGGGGGGGCCCGGCCCCCCCCCCCCCCCCACCGGGAGGGGTGGGGTGGGGGTGTTGTTGTTTTTTTTGTGGGGGGGGGGGGGGGGGGGGGG
>URWK01000055.1 GCA_900551505.1 uncultured Ruminococcus sp.
CCTCTTGCTTTGCAAGAGGTCGCCCCCGAAAAACTTTGTTATTAAGGTTACTTCTGTAATGCTGACTGTATAATTTTTTCGGCACATTTTATTCCGTCAACACCTGCCGAAACTATTCCGCCCGCATAGCCTGCTCCTTCTCCGCAAGGATACATTCCTTTTACCGAAACAGACTGCAAGGTCAATGGATTTCTCTTAATTACAACAGGCGATGATCTGCTGCTCTCAACGCCCGTAAGAACTGCATCACCGCAGTCAAATCCGCTGATTTTCTTTCCGAACTGCACAATTCCCATTCTCAGACTTTCGCACATTATCTCAGGCAAATACTCATCAGGCAAGGCAAACTTCGTATCAGGTGAATAGGACGGAATTACCTCGCCAAAATTTTCGGAAACTCTGTGTTTTAGAAAATCTCTCACAAGGTTTACAGGTGCTGAATAATTTCCGCCCCCTGCGATAAAAGCCTTTCTCTCAATATCTCTCTGAAATTGAATTGCGGTCATAGGGTTTTCGTCAGGGAAATCAGCCGGTGAAATTCCTACAAGCAATGCACTGTTTGCGTTTCTTTCATCTCTGGCAAAATTGCTCATTCCGTTAGTGACCAGTCCCTTATATTCGGAACACGCCGAAACAACTTTTCCACCCGGACACATACAGAAAGAATAAACGCTCTTGCCGTTCGGAAGATGTACCGCAAGTTTATAATCGGCTGGCGGAAGTAATTCGGAAGCCTTGCCGTACATACTTCTGCTGATTTCCGATTGAAGATGTTCTATTCTAACACCTACTGCAAAATTCTTCTGCCCCATCGCAACATTATTTTTATAAAGGTATTCAAAAACATCTCTTGCACTGTGACCTATCGCAAGTATAAGATTTTCGGTTTCAAGCCTTACTTCTCTGCCATTATTCTCATACTTGACTGCCGAAATCTTATTGTCGCTCAACTCATATCCGGTAAACTTCGCATTGAAAATAACCTTTCCGCCCAGTGAAATTATTCTCTGCCTTATATTCTTTACAACATTTCTCAGCTTGTCCGTTCCTATGTGCGGCTTTGCAAGATACAGAATTTCAGAAGGTGCATCATATTCAACAAACTTTTCAAATATCGTCTTTATTCTGAAATCCTTTATACCTGTTGTTAGTTTCCCGTCTGAAAAAGTACCTGCTCCGCCTTCTCCAAACTGAACATTGCTTTCCTGATTAAGCTGACCGCCATTCCAGAATTTTTCTACTGTCTTTCTGCGTTCGTCCACGGCTTCACCTCTTTCAAGGATTACCGGACATAATCCGGCTTCCGCAAGAATCAGACCCGCAAACATTCCGGCAGGTCCGAACCCTACAATTACAGGCGGATTTTTAAGCGGTTTACATTCGGGAATAATATATTCCCTGTATTTAAATTCCGTTACGCCCTTTGGCAAGGGCTGCTTAAGACTTCTTTTAAGTACCACGTCAGCCGAACAAAGATAGTGAATATCTGATTTTTTTCTTGCGTCAACTGATTTCTTACTCAGTTTCACTGAAACAATATCTTCAGATTTCACTCTAAGCCTTTTAATAACGGCTTTTTGAATATATCTTTCAATATCCTGCTCCGTAAGCGGTACTGATATATCATTAACCTTAATCATATTTCAAGTTTTCCTTTATGAAAAATTTTCTGTGCCGAATAAAGTCCGAGTTTCCCTGAAAATGCGTAACTTATCGCACAAGCTATTATAAAAAATGATATTGATTTGCCGTCTGCAAAAAGTTCAACCGCAAGTACCATTGAAGCAATAGGGCAGTTCGTAACTCCGCAGAACATTGCTATCATTGCAATTCCCGCACTGAAAGACGGATTTAATCCGAACACCCATGCGAAAGCACTTCCGAATGTCGAACCTATAAAAAGTGTCGGGACAATTTCCCCACCTTTGAAACCGCTTCCGAGAGTTATTGCAGTAAAAATTATCTTGAGCAGGAATTTTTCCATTCCCACTTGTCCCTGAAAGGCACTGACTATTGTGTCTGTGCCTGCTCCGTTGTATACATAACTGAATATCGGTGAAAGCAATGAAATTATCACGCCTCCCACCACAATTCTTATATATGGATTTTTAAATTTCTTCTGAAAAAACTCTTTGGCAAAGTCCGTTGAATGATAGAATAACATTGCCACAAACGCCACCACAAACGCCAGCAATGCGACCCTTATAAAATTCTCTACGCTGATTTCGGGATATTCAGTAATCGAAAATGCTGTAGGTGCAAAACCAAAACACTTCGCAAGGCTTGAAGCAACTACACTTGAAATCATGCACGGCAACAATGCAGGATAACACATTTCGCCCGTGTTCGCAATCTCCAGTGCAAAGACTGTGGAAGTTGCCGGAGTTCCGAAAAGTGCTGAAAATCCTGCTCCCATTCCGCAAACCGTTATCATTCTCATGTCATCTTTAGACAAGTGAATTGACCTGCCTATCTTGTTCGCAATACTTCCGCCTATTTGCAGAGCTGCACCTTCACGGCCTGCCGAACCTCCGAAAAGATGTGTAAGTGCCGTTGAAATGAATATTGCTATTGTCATCCTGATTGTAACTTTTTCTCCCGTCTGTGCGGATTTGAGAACTGCATTTGTTCCGTCATCTTTTTTAAACCCTAAAATCTTGTACAGAAATACTATTGCAAGCCCTGCAAGCGACAAAAACCAGACCACCCAATGATGAGCAGTCTGGATTTCTCTTACTTGTTCAAGCGTCCAGTGAAAAGCTATCCCCACAAGCCCCACCGAAACACCTGTCAGGGCGGAAATTCCTGACCATTTAAGAGTTTCGATAATGTACTTCTTAATCATGGCTTTATCCCCCTGTTAAAAAAATAAAATCAAGCAATCAGTTAAATTTGTTCATTACAAGTCCCGTTGTCATTTTCGGATAGAAATAAGTTGATTTCTGTGGCATCTTTTCCCCTGCAAGTGCAACATCACGAATTTCGCTTACCTTTGTAGGATTAAGGATAAATGAACAATTCGCCTTCCCGCTGTCAACGGTTTCTATGGCTTCATCGAAAATCTTTGTGTAAGTCAGGTTAATCTGCTGAGCCATGTTTTCCTTGTCTATGCCGAGTATTCTCTCAAGTACCAGAGTATGAAGCACACTTACATCAAGACCGCAATATGCATCTGATTTTTCAGGCATGAATTTCTTAACCGCCGACTTGTCTTTAAGTGTCAGCACTGTAAACTTGCCGTTTCCCTTGTAGAGAGCAAAAGCCTTTTCGCCGTTGTTGTAGAGTTCTGCAAGCTTGTTGTTTACTGCGGTGCTGTCGCTGAAATCTTCCGTGCTGAAATATTCCTTACACTTTTCAATTACGCTGTCGGCATCGAAATTTTTCAAATCTCTTACAATTCTGTGTGTCGGGAAAACTACAAGCCCGTCATTTTCCATATCGACAAGCATCATCATTATACTTTCTCCGCAGTCAAGACCCTTTTCAAGCAGATACTTTCTGAAATTAAGAGCTGTTTCGTATCTGTGATGACCGTCAGCAATGTATAACTTCTTGTCCGCAAACTTTTCTGTTATTTCCGCAACAATCTTTTCATCGGAAACTTTCCAGAGTCTGTGAATAACCTTGTCTGCATCAACCGCTTCCGTGGTTGGTTCACCCTGTGAGCAGGAATTAATCAGGTTGAATATTTCGCCGTTGTCATTGTAAAGTGCGTAAATCTGACTGAAATTTGAGTAAGTTTCTTTCATAAGGTTAAATCTGTCTTCCTTAGCCTTTGAAAGAGTTTCTTCATGCGGTAAAACTACGCCTTCCGAAAAGTCAACAAGTTCTGTAAGGCCGACAAAGCCTTTTACTTTTTTAGTCTGACCGTAAGCTTCAAATTCCATCTCATAGACATAAATACTTGGCGTTTCATCTCTCACAAGTATTCCGTCATTTACCCATTCGTTAAGGGTTTTTCCTGCGTCTGCATAACGGTTTTCGCCCTTTGGCAATTCGAGCCTTACAATATTATATGGATTTTCCGCAAGGTATTCTTCACGCTGTTTGTCTGAAATGATATCGTAAGGCGGACAAATCAGTGAATTTATATCTCCTGCCTTTTCGGAATATCTCAGACCTTTCATTCCCTTTACTACTGCCATCAATATTTCTCCTTTACAAGATATTTTAAAAAAGGGGCATTACGCCCCTTTGTAATTTATGATTATTCTTTCATACCGCAACATTTCTTATATTTCTTACCGCTTCCGCACGGGCAAGGGTCATTTTCTCCGACTTTCTTAACGGTTCTCGGAGCGTTTGAGAAACTTCCCGCATTAGGAGCATCAGGCTTTGCGACCTGTTCACGCTGAACGTTCTGACCTGGCTGAAGTCTTACATTGAGGAGAAGTCTTACTGTTTCGTCCCTGATGGAGTAAACCATTGCATCAAACATTTCAAAGCCTTCAACTCTGTATTCTACAACAGGGTTCTTCTGTCCGTAAGCTCTCAGGTTGATACCTTTCTTAAGTTCTTCCATATCGTCAATGTGAGCCATCCATTTTGTATCGACAACTTTAAGCAGGAGAACTCTTTCGACTTCTCTCATAAGTTCCTTGCCGTAGGACTTTTCTTTTTCGCTGTAAATTTCCTTTGCCTTGTCATCAAGCTGCTTGATGATGTCGTTACGGGTAATCTTTTCAAGTTCCTTTTCATCATACTTAAAGTCATCTCCCGTAGTCAGCTGGTAAGGCATGAAGTGGTCCGCAAGTCCTGCAAGATTCCAGTTTTCTTTATCTTCCTCGTCATCACCGACAAGATACTGGTCAACTGTTGTCTTTATAACTTCATCGAACATCTTGAGGATAGAATCGTGGAGGTCTTCGCCGTCAAGTACCTTGTGACGCTGTTCGTAAATGATTTCTCTCATACGGTTCATAACGTCATCGTAATTAAGAACGTTCTTTCTGGTACTGAAGTTTCTGCCTTCGACTTTCTTCTGTGAAGATTCGATAACCTTTGTAAGCATATGGCTTTCAATCGGCATAGTTTCTTCAACGTTGAGTGTTGCCATCATCTTTTCAAGTCTGTCAGCCGCAAAGATTCTCATAAGGTCGTCTTCTACGGAGAGGAAGAAACGGCTTTCACCAACGTCACCCTGACGGCCTGCACGTCCACGGAGCTGGTTGTCAATACGTCTTGATTCGTGGCGTTCTGTACCGATAATGAACAAACCGCCGGCTTCCTTAACTGCAACAGCTTTCTGTTTTACTTCGTCACTGTACTTCTTGTAAAGTTCACGGTAAACTTTTCTTGCCGCAAGGATTTCTTCGTTGTTTGTTTCTGCGAAACCTACAGCTTCATTTATAACGTCTTCCGGATAATCTTTTTTACGCATTTCGGCTTTTGCGAGGAACTCAGCGTTACCGCCGAGGATAATGTCAGTACCACGTCCTGCCATATTTGTCGCAATAGTTACCGCACCGAGCTGACCTGCCTGTGCTACAATTTCAGCTTCCTTTGCGTGCTGTTTTGCATTGAGGACTGTGTGCTTAATGCCTTTCTGGGTAAGCATATCCGAAAGAATTTCAGATTTCTGAATTGAAACTGTACCTACAAGGACAGGCTGACCTTTCTTGTGACACTCTTCAATCTGGTCAATTACCGCAAGGAACTTTCCGTGTTCTGTTCTGTAAATCTGGTCAGGATAGTCAATTCTCTGTACCGGATTGTTTGTAGGTACTGCGATTACGTCAAGTTTATAGATTTCCTTGAATTCGTCTTCTTCGGTCATGGCTGTACCTGTCATACCTGAAAGCTTCTTGTAAAGTCTGAAATAGTTCTGGAAAGTGATTGACGCAAGTGTCTTGCTTTCATGGGCAATTCTTACACCTTCCTTTGCTTCGATAGCCTGGTGAAGACCGTCATTATATCTTCTTCCCTGCATAAGACGACCTGTAAATTCGTCAACAATTACAATTTCAGGACCTTTTTCTCCCGGATAAATTACATAGTCCGTATCTTTCTTCATGATACCGTTTGCTTTAAGAGCCTGATTGATATGGTGAAGTATTGTCATATGGTCAGGGTCCATAAGGTTCTTGATATTGAAGAAACGTTCAGCCTTTCTGATACCTCTCTTGGTGATTGTAGCAGTCTTTGCCTTTTCATCAATGATATAATCGTATTCTTCCTGCTCATCGCCTTCATCTTCAAGGTTTATCTTGTCATCAATTTCAACCACGGTTTTAGGTTTAAGCGTCTTTGCGAACCTGTCCGCAACGCTGTAAAGTTCTGTTGACTTTTCGCCACGTCCTGAAATGATAAGCGGAGTTCTCGCTTCATCTATGAGGATTGAGTCGACTTCGTCCACGATAGCGAAATTCGGTTCTCTCTGAACCATGTCTTTCTTGTAAGTTACCATGTTGTCACGCAGGTAGTCAAATCCGAGTTCGTTATTAGTTCCATATGTAATATCACAATTATATGCTGTACGTCTTTGGTCATTATTGAGGTCATGGAGAATAACGCCGATTGTAAGTCCGAGAAATCTGTAGACTTTACCCATTTCTTCCGACTGTGACTTTGCAAGGTAGTCATTTACCGTTACAACATGAACACCTTTTCCGCTGAGTGCGTTAAGGTATGATGCAAGACACGCTACAAGTGTTTTACCTTCACCGGTTTTCATTTCTGCAATACGTCCCTGATGAAGAACGATTGCACCGATAACCTGTACAGGGAAAGGCTTCTTTCCGAGAACTCTCCAGGCTGCTTCACGACAAGTTGCAAGAGCTTCCGGAAGTAAGTCGTCAAGTGTTTCTCCCCTCTCAAGCCTTTCTTTGAAAAGCTTTGTATGGTTTTTAAGGTCATTGTCAGATAACTTTGAATATTCTTCATCATATGACAGTACCTTATTTTTTATCGGTTCAATTCTTGCAAGCTCTTTTTTGCTGTAAGAACCGAAAATAGTCTGTAAAAATCCCATTTCTTTTAAGAACCACCTTTTAAATTTATTTTGCATTATCAATTTGTCAAATAATATATTTTAGGCGTAAAAACCTATTATAGATAATATACTAAAAAACAATCTTTGTCAAGCTTCTGCAACCGATTTTCCGTAAACGCAGATAAAATTAAGCGGACATCCGGAACATTTCGGATTTCTCGCCCTGCAAACATCACGCCCGAACTGAACTGTTCTGTGACAGAAATCGGAGGACTTTTCGGGTGGGATAAGCGGTATAAGGTCTTTTTCGACTTTGTGAGGCTCTTTGCTTGCGGTAAGCCCAAGCCTGCCCGTTATCCTTATGAAGTGCGTATCCGTAACTATTGCAGGCTTTCCGAAAACATCTCCCATAATTAAATTTGCGGTTTTTCTGCCTATCCCCGAAAGTGCCGTAAGCTGTTCCATATTGTCGGGAAGCTCGCCGTTATGCCTTTCGATAAGTTGCTGAGCCATTTCCTTTATACTTTTCGCCTTGGTTCTGAAAAATCCGCAAGGTCTTATAATATCTTCGAGTTCTGAAATATCGGCATCGGCAAATGATTTAAGTGTAGGGTACTTTTCAAAAAGTCCGGGCGTTACAAGGTTTACTCTTGCATCCGTACACTGTGCCGAAAGCCTTACCGCTATCATCAGTTCATAAGGCTTTTTATAAGTCAGCGAACATTTTATATTCGGATAAACTTTTTCAAGTATTTCAACAGCGGTCAGTGCTGTTTTTTTTTAATATGTTCGTCCGCTTCTCTGAGAATATTCCTGTCCTGCTCATAATTCAAGTGTTGCATTGCTTCTTCAAAAGGTAAAAACCAGCTGTCTGAAACTTCGCTTTTCTGAACTTCAGCAGGCTTATAATCATATTCCGCTTCAAAATATACCGCACGTTTTCTTGCATTACTCGGAGCTGTAAAAGTGTATTCATAACGAAATTCCCCATCAGGCACAACATTAATCTGAGTTTCTTCAAGGACTTCTCTT
>URWK01000056.1 GCA_900551505.1 uncultured Ruminococcus sp.
GAGATGAATCTGACACAGGCAGAGGTCGCAGATGCCCTGCACGTAACACCAGGATATATCAGCAACGTAGAGAACAATCGTACAGCAATGTCTCTTCGTATCCTGATCTACTATGCAAAGCTTATGAATACAACACTGGATTCTCTTGTTGGTTCTCTGGAGCCTGCTTATAAAGAGAACGCTCTGGACAATGAAGTTATGCATCTTGTAGCTCAGATGAATGATCTGGAAAAACAGAAATTAATCAATACATTACGAATCTGGATTTAATTTATACTTATTGATTTTATAAGATGCCAGAAATCTGTGTTTTTACCACGCAGATTAACCTGGCATCTTTTTTATTGCAATAAGATAAATAATATATAAAACCAACCGGGTATTCTTATAAATTTATTTCATTGCTTCTTTAATCGCACTTAACAGTTCATCATATGTTTCATATGCAGGGAACTGCGGATAATCAGCCTTAATAGCATCTGTCGTTCTGAAAAGGAAACCTGCCTTGCTTGCCTGTATCATTCCGAGGTCGTTGAAGCTGTCGCCACTTGCGATAGTGTCATAGCCGATAGACTGAAGAGCCTTTACAGTGGTAAGCTTCGACTGTTCGCAACGCATTTTGAAACCTGTAATTTCTCCGTTTTCGGCAACTTCAAGGCTGTTACAGAAAATTGTAGGCATTCCGAGTTTCTTCATAAGAGGTGCGGCAAACTGTGTGAATGTATCGCTTATAATGATTACCTGACAGAGTGAACGGAGTTCGTCAAGAAATTCTTTTGCTCCCGGCATCGGGTCGATTTTTGCGATAGTTTCCTGAATTTCTTTAAGTCCGAGTCCGTGTTCTTTGAGAACGCCTATACGCCAATTCATAAGTTTGTCGTAATCAGGTTCGTCACGGGTAGTTCTTTTAAGTTCCGGAATACCGCTTGCTTCCGCAAACGCAATCCAGATTTCAGGTACAAGTACGCCTTCAAGGTCAAGACAAGTTATATACATATTTGTATTCCTCCAAAAAATTTAGTCTGATTCAATTATACTATATTTTTCGGCAATTGTAAAGGTTATAGCCCCTAAAACATTTTTATCGTGATTTAGTCTTCTTCGTGTTCGGCAACTTTCAGCATAATTGCACATTCAAGTCTTTTCTTCTCAAGCTGACATGAAAGTCTGTGTGCATTGTGGATATCGCCCGAATACTGATAATTGTTTGCATTGCAACCGCCACTGCAATAGAATTTTGCCCAGCATCTTCTGCAATCCGGCTTTGTGTAGATATGAGTCTTTGAAAATGCCTGCTTTATTTCGTTGTTGAAAGTACCTTCATCAACGTTGCCCATCTTGTATTCGTCAATGCCTACGAACTGATGACATGGGTATATATCGCCGTCAGGTGTTATAGCAACGTATTCATTTCCGCAACCGCAACCACGAAGTCTTTTTATTGCACAAGGACCTTGGTCGAGGTCAATCATGAAGTGGAAGAAGTTAAATTTCTTGCCGGCTTTCCTGCTCTCCAGTATTCTCTTTGCAAGTCTTTCGTATTCCATGAAAATCTGCGGAAGTTCGCTTTCGGTAAGTGCATAAGGTTCTGAGCTGTCACCTACTACAGGTTCAACTGAAATCTGGTCAAAACCTGCTTCATAAAGACTGAACACATCTTCCGAAAAGTCAAGATTATACTTTGTGAATGTGCCTCTTGCGTAATATTCTTTATCTCCACGTTCTTTAACAAGTTTCTGGAACTTAGGAAGAATTATATCATAACAGCCCTTTCCGCTTACGGTCTTTCTGAGCTTATCGGTAATTTCTTTTCTGCCGTCAATCGAAAGTACGACATTTGACATTTCCTTGTTTATGAAATCTATCTTGTCATCGGTAAGCAACATTCCGTTAGTTGTGATTGTGAAACGAAATTTCTTGCCGTATTCTGCTTCCTTTGAACGTGCATATTCAACAATCTGCTTTACCACATCAAAGTTCATAAGCGGTTCTCCGCCGAAAAAGTCAAGTTCAAGGTTTTCTCTGTTTGTTGAACGTTCAAGCAGGAAGTCTATGGCTTTCTTACCTGTTTCAAATGTCATAAGTTTTCTGCCTTTGCCGAAATCTCCTGTTGACGCAAAGCAGTATTCACATCTCAGGTTACAGTCATGTGCGATATTAAGGCACATTGCCTTTATCGGTGAAGCTACTGACATTTCCGCAAACTTTTCGTAATCGTCACTTGAAAATAATATTCCTTCATCGTAAAGTTCCTTTATTTCCTTGTAACATGACTTTACTTCTTCCGGCTTGTAAAAAATGTCCATAGCCTTTATAACTTCTTCACTGCATTCATCGTCAAAAGGCGGTTCAACGTGGTCAAGCAGGTCATAGGTAAGGTTGTCAACGACATGAACGCCACCGCTGTTTACATCAAGAACGATATTGTACCCGTTAAGTTTGTACTTATGTATCATTCCGGTACTGTTGTTTTCCATAATTTTAACTCTCCTTTAAGTTATGTATATTCCTTTTTAAGAATTATACAACATATCTCGCACACTGTCAAATAAAACAAATGAACCATGTCACCCGTTCAGACTGACACGATTCATTCGCCCCAAAATATTTCTTGTTTTACAATTATCTTTCGCACTTCTGGTTTGCTACTGTACAAGAAGTCTTGCAAGCAGACTGGCAAGAAGCCTGACATTTTCCACAACCGCCCTTGTGAGCAGTTTCCTTGAGATTAGCCTTATTGATAGTTTTAATGTGTTTCATAGTTTCTTCCTCCAAACAATAATTTTTTTATATCTTCAGCCCTGACTGAATTATCAGAGCCATTTATAACTTGTTTTCCTGTTCACACCGTATATACCGCCTATGACCGAGGAAATAATTATTACGGACGGTTTCAGCAGTAACGAAATATTAAGTCCCTGCTTTATGAAAATCGCTGAAACAAAGTATATTGCAGTAATTATCAGACCGCATTCAAGACCTTTTTTTATTCCGTTCCTGTGACTGATACCTGCAAGAATTAGTGCCGATACAAATCCGCTTAGTCCTGCCGATACTAATGCAAACAGTGAATATATTTTCAAAGGTATGTCAGCCAATGTCATTATGAAAGAGAAAAACAGCATCACTATTATGAAAACCGCCATTCCCGCAAGAACTGAAAGAGCTGTTACAAAAATTCTGTTTTCCCAAAATGAAATTTTCTGTCTTCTTCGTTTCATATATATCACCTCCCCGAAACCTGTCAGAGAATATATATGAAAACGGGAATTTAATTATAACCTTTCCGGATATTATTGTTTTTCTTTAGCCTGTTTGATTTCCTTAGACTTTTTATCCTTTGGTTCTTCGGATTTAACATTGTCATGAATGGTAAGGTTGTCCTGAATAGCCCATACTTTAATTCTCATACGGTTTTTGTTACCGCCTGTTTCAAGAAGAACAGTATCATCTTTCTTACTTACAACAATACCGACAATTCCTCCGACCGTCACGACTTCATCGCCTACCTGAAGACTTTTTCTCATTTCCTGAGTTTCCTTATCTTTCTTTCTCTGAGGACGGATAAAGATAAAGTAAAAGAAAACAAAAAGCAACACAAGCGAACCCATTTGCATGAGCAATGCCATAGTCTGAGAAGACGCATCAGTAGCAGTTTCAGCTGTCGCAGTCAGAAGAGCAGGAATATTAAATGTCAAATCAGCCACTCCTTTTCTTTTATAAGTAATTCTTATTCTTTTGTAGGACTTTATTATAACACACAAAGTTTCATTCTGCAATACCCATTCAAAAAATTTCACAATTAGCCTTATGAGTGGTAATTATTTTAATCGGAAAGCATAAACAGTTTGTGAAATACTGTAATTATTCAAAGGTTGAGGCGTAGCTGTATATTGAAATCCCTGAAACATTCTCTGTAAGTTCCGCAAGTTTCTTCTGTCTGTCAAAAACATCATCATTTTCAATCCATTCATTAATTCCTTTCCCTGCCCATTCGTCAGGCTTCCCCTGTTTGTAAGTGCAAAGACCTACTACAAGTTTTACACTGTCATTTCCTTCAACCATACTGCTCCATCTGTTAAGTGTTTCTTCATAAGGGCATAATTCATTGTCGAAGCCGTAATAAAGTTGCGGAACAATATAGTCACAATATCCTCTTTCGCTTGTCCATCTCCGGACATCTGCATATTGTGAAGTGTAATTCATGTCAATGCTCCCTTGCGGACTTATTCCGAAAAGTATGTTTTTGTTTACGCCTTTCACCGTGTCATGAATTTTCTTAACCAGCTTACAGGAGTTTTCAAGCCTCCATTCTTCAAGGTTCGTTTCACCGCTTTTCTTAAACTCTACACTGTCAAAACTCTCATCTGTAGTAGGATAAAAATAATCATCAATATGGATACCGTCAACCTTATAATTCTCAACAATTTCCTTTACCCCCTCCGCAATTAAATCTGTAGCTTCTTCACTTGCAGGATTCAGCCAGTAACGCCCGTCCACCTGCTCAATATTTATGTTTTCGTCTGCCCAGTTTCTTATTTTATACTGTTCGGGAACATTTTTCATCTGTTCTGTGGTCTGACATCTTAAAGGATTTATCCAGGCGTGAACCGAAAGCCCTAAAGAATGTGCCGTTTCCGTCAGGACTTCCAGAACATCATATTCGCCCATGTATTCGGCTTTCGGATATACTTTTGAATTATAATAAGCATCGCCGTTTGCACGGACATGAACGTAAACCGTATTCACGCCTGCCGTAACCGCATTGAGAAATCTTCTCTGCATCTCTTTACGGAACTGTTCTTCCGTCTTTCCGTCAAGCGTTTCCGCATAGTCCATAGCGGTAAACCACATTCAGTTCTGCCTTTCAAAATTTATCGGATTGTACTTTTCATTGTTTCCCGTTGCGGTAATATTGTTCTCTGCATAATTTTTTTTAACTTCTTCTGTTCTACCGGTTTGTCCCCCCTCAAGAATTAAGTCACGCTGATTTTTTATTTCACCAAGGAACGCAACACCGAATACCATCACAATAAAAATTACTGTCAGCAACACCTTTTTTCGCATCTTATCACCCTGCTTCAACTTTTTTACTCAAATGTTTTTTATTTTTTCCTGTACGCAATTTGTTCAAATCGTTAAATCTGTGTTTGAACATCTGAAATACTTCCATCGGATAACTTTTTGTGATATAATAAACTTAACACCATAGTATTCATCAAAGTTAATAAAAAGAACTGTATAATCATAAAAAAGAAACCCAATTATCAAAGGAGGGGCTTTCTGTGCAGACTAAATCCGAAAGGAAAATTATTCCCAGTACAATTTTTATAATAATCCTCACCAACATATTTATACTGTGTATATATGAAATAGTTTCTATTCCTCTTTCATATGAGATATACATTAAACAAAATAAAACGCTTTATGAAAATCAAGTTTCTTCTATAAACAGGGAAATTTCTGATATGATTGAAGATAAGGCTTCATCTGTCATATCAGTCCTGTCAGATGACCATATTGACCAGCTTTCATCAGCCGGTAAAGATATTAAGGAGAAACCTGTATACAACGAACTGGTAAACGCTCTTTCCCGCATTCAATCTTCCGACAAAAGTTTTGACTGTGTCTGGTTTTACTCAAAATTGTTTGAATATTCTGTCATTTCAGACGGTTCTGTGTTCACTTCACCCGAAAAAATCGCAAAATATTCTCCGTGGTATTCAACCATGGTTTTCAATACTTCTTCCGGCAAGAAAGATACATGGATTTCTCCGGTAAACACCGGCGGTAATGATAAAAATGTTATAAGTATTATTTCATCGGTTATGAACAGAGATTCTAATATTATAGGTTACATCGGAATTGACATTTCCTTGAATAATCTTCAGAATGAATTGACTTCGATAAATATTCCGAAAAATCTATATCTTTATATTGTGGATTCAAACAATACTCTTGTATATGAACCGACTTCATCGGTTGAATACAGCGAAATGCTTGCGGATAATAATGATGCTTCCGTAAGAGATGCGAAAATGTATTCAGACAGCCGACAAACATATTTTGAACGCTGTAAAACAGAAACATTCAACGGATATTACATAAAAAGTTTTGAATCTCAGACAAAATGGAATATTGTTCTTTTTGTTGATACCTCAAGTGCCGATAATGAATTTTTCACTTTCACCATTAAAAACGCTGTTCTTCTGTTTTCAATCATAATTGTAATAAATATTCTTTCAGGTCTGATTATCCAAAGACTGTTTATCGGTATGAATGATATTCCAAATGCCATTTACCACATCAAAAAAGGTGATTATGGTTACAGAATAAATTCAAAGTCTAAAAATGAAATCGGCAGTCTTGCAAATTCTGTTGATAATCTTGCGGAATTTCTGAATGACAAAATCGGTACTCTTGAAAATTCCGCCTATAAAGATGCCCTTACAGGTATTTCGAACCGACAGAAACTTGAAAAATTCATGCAGGAATACATTGACAGTTCTATTGAAGAACCTGTAAGATTTTCAGTTGTATGCATTAACATCGACAATATGAAATGGTACAATGATTCTTTCGGTCATGATTTCGGTGATGCTATTCTGAAACTCTTTGCACACAAGCTTGAAAATGTTGCGGAAAAGTACGGAATTTGCGGACGTATAGAAAATAATACTTTCGCAATGATAGTGAAATACAATGAATCCGATGAAGTCAGTATTGCCATACAGAAACTCCGTGCAAACTTCATAAACAAGATTTCTATTGTAGGCAATGACATATACTTGAAATTCAAAATAGGCGTTGCTTCATTCCCGTCAGACTGCAAAAGTCCTAAAGCACTGCTCAACGCAGCTGTTTGTGCAGTAAACTATGCCATAAAAAACAATATTTCTGAAGTTACATATTACAATGATAATATTTCTAAATCGGCTCATAAACATATACTTATGTCAAAAATGATTGGAAGTGCCATCGAAACCGGAGAATTTTACCTCCAATATCAGCCGATTATCGCAAGTGACGGCGAATTTGTGGGAATCGAGGTTTTCTCAAGATGGTATAACAGTGCTTTGGGCAATGTTCAGCCTAATGAATTTTTCCCTGTAGCCGAAGAAGGCGGTTATATTATCCCGCTTTCAGACTGGATTTTATACAGTGCCTGTGCATTTCATAAAAAGATTTGTGAAATATCGGGTAAAAATGACCTTATTCTTTCAATGAACATCTCTCACGCCCAACTTAAACAAAGCAGTTTCGCAGATACTTTAAAAGGGAAGCTTGGAATTATTAATATTGCTCCATCTCTCTTACAGTTTGAAATTTCGGAAAATACACTTTGCGAATTGCGTGAACGTTCTTCAAATGTAATAAACGATATTGCTTCACTTGGCATAAGAATTGCTTTCGACCACTTCGGAACGGGCTTTTCATCTCTTTCAAATATCCGTCATTTCAATGTTTCCGCCATAAAGCTTGACCGCTCCGTTATTCAGGAAGTTCCGGACACCATGGAAGCCGAAATCCTCAAAACATCTTGCGATTTCTGTCATACTTTCGGAATTGCGGTAATCGCAACAGGCGTTGAAAATTCCCAGCACCTTAAAAATATCAGACCATATGACGTTGATTTGCTTCAGGGATTTTATATAAGCGTTCCTCTCAGCGAGTCGGACATGATTGAATTTGCTCACCGATATGCACATAAAAAATTCGTACTGCCCGAATACGACAGTATGCCCGATTCCGACTATAATTAAGTTCCTTCATATGATTTCAGCCGTTAAGCCTTTTATGAAATCTCTTGTAAGTATTCCTTCACTTTTTATTTCAGGGGGGGGGGGGGGGGGGGGGGGGGGAGGGGGGAGCGCCACGCAGACACAAAAAAAATAAAATAAAAA
>URWK01000057.1 GCA_900551505.1 uncultured Ruminococcus sp.
GAAATTCCGATAATATCCGCTACTTCCTTCTGCGTTTTTTCCTTTCCGTCCACAAGCCCGAACCGCATTTCCATTATCATCTTTTCACGTTCACCCAAGCTGTTTACCGCCTCAATCAACATATTTCTTTCTGCCTCATTCTCAATATTCCTGTTAACCGTATCGTCATCAGTTCCCAGAATATCGGATAATAAAAGTTCGTTTCCGTCCCAGTCCACATTTAAGGGTTCATCTATCGAAATTTCGTTTCTTCTCTGCGAAGACTTCCTTAAAAACATAAGTATTTCATTCTCTATACAACGTGATGCATATGTTGCAAGTTTTATATTTCTTTCAGGCGAAAATGTATTTACTGCCTTGATTAGTCCGACTGCACCTATTGAAATCAGGTCTTCTATGCAAATGCCTGTACCTTCAAATTTTTTAGCTATATAAACCACCAGACGCAAATTGTGGACTATAAGCTTTTCACGGGCTGAATGTTCATCTTTAAGCAACAGTTCAAAAGTTTCTGTTTCTTCCTCCTTGCTAAGCGGTGGCGGTAAAGTTTCCGAACCGTTTATGTAATAGATTCCGTTCTTCCTTCCGAATATCTTCAACGCCTTTTCTCTGACAATGCTTATTACTTTTCTGATTAAATTCATAATTTTCTCCTTTTCCTGCTCACACAAGTATTTTCGGATTGAATATTGCTTCAACGTCTTCATTGCTTATACCTATTTCCGCATCAACTTTCTTTCCCTCTTTTCCGCTGTATATTATAACCTCGTCCGCTTTAAAGACGGGAATTATACCTGTTCCGCCTATTGTTCCGCACGGAATGGGTCTGAAACCTTTCCAGTCGTCTTCCGCCTGCGGAACAGGTACTTTAAGAATTTTTTCAATATTTTTTCTTCCGCATATTATTATCGGTTTCCCATTGAAAAAGTCTGTCATAAGATTTCCCGTATCTGCAATTCCCTTTATCCTGACCGACTTTTCAGCGAGCCTTATAAACACTTCGTATTCTCCGCCCGTACCTCTGTCCATAAGATACCTTACAAAACACACTGCAAAATACGAAATTGCCGTAAACACGATTAAGCTTAAAAGTGAAAAGTCCAGATAAAAATAATTGTTATTGAACCTTATAAATGAAGGTCTGAAACAAAGCCACAATCCCAACATTATTCCGCCGAAAATAAGGTTTACCGCAAAAAACCAACCCGTCTTTTTTAAAAATTTCCCTCTGAATCCAAACCCCATTCCCGTTACTATTCCTGCCGTCACAAGTTTTATCAGCATATTAAGAATAAAGTTCATTTTCGGAAGCAATATAACCAGTGAAAAGAAACTTCCTGCCACTGACGCAAATATCAGTCTTTTTAAAGTAATCGGCGTATGAGTAAGTTTCGATGTTGCCAGCAGTAAAAAGTAATTCACATAAATATTGACTGTTATCAGCACATCTATATATATACATCTCAAATCTGTAAGCCCTCCTGACTTACTCCGATTATATCAGGAAATCAGTGGGAAAAGTGTCGGTTCAGGTGTCTGAAAAATTTTTTGTAGGGCTGTACAAATCTGATGATTATTTTTATTGCACTTTGTCAATGCTTTATAACACTCAGTCCGCCCATTCCTATTATTATGCCCTCGGACTTTTTCAGCGAATTTCTGTCGCAAGTTACGTCAAGCCTTGTCTTCGTATTGCCCGATATATGATAGTTTCCGTAAGACGACTCATAAAGTGTATTTACCGTAATGTAATTGCTTGAGTTTATCGCTGTAGGAATTATTCTGTAAACTTCCTCACTCGTGTTAGCTTCAAGTTTCCTGTAAGTTCCCGCAAGTGTGATTTTCTTTATTCCATCAACATTTTCTCTTATCTTTCTTGCGGTTATCTCCGCACTTTCAAGGTTTTCAAATTCTGCACTTATCTTTGAAAGCATTTTAAAAAAGCCCCTTTCTTTGCCTATATTTTACCTGCTGTGTTGACATAAATAAAACAATGTGCTAAAATGAAAGCGTATGATAACTATATTTTTTCACGTTGTCAAAGGTTTTATACTCTATGATTTTAGGAAAGGATTTGTTTACTTTGGATATTCATTGCGGTGATATTCTGCTTATGAAAAAAGCCCACCCTTGCGGTAATAATCAGATGCTTGTACTGCGTATCGGCATGGATTTCCGTCTTCGCTGTGTGAAGTGCGGACATGAATTCATGATTCCCAGGGCTAAGGCAGAAAAAAACATCAGGAAAATTGTCCGTGAACAAGACGGATTATAGCTTTTTAATTTGCTTATACAAAAATATCAAATTAAGGAGTAATTCAAAATGTTTGAACAGCTTTTTTTTGTTGAGAAAAAATATGACGAACTCAACAGTAAGCTTATGCAACCTGATATTGTTTCAAATCCCGAAGAATATCGCAAACTTATGCAGGAATATTCAGAACTGACACCGATTGTCGAAACATATCGCAAATTCATATCAGCACAGAATAATGTTACGGAAACCGAACAGATGCTTAATGACGAAAGCGTTGAAGCCGATTTCCGTGAAATGCTCAGAGAAGAATTGCCGACATATAAGGAAAACCTTGAGAAATTCACGGAAGAACTTAAAATTCTGCTCTTGCCGAAAGACCCCAATGACGAAAGAAATGTTATTGTCGAAATCCGTGGAGGTGCAGGCGGTGAAGAAGCTTCACTGTTCGCCCATTCGCTTTACCGTATGTATACAATGTACGCAGATTCAAACGGCTGGAAACATGAAATTCTCAGTCTGAACATGACAGAACTTGGAGGTTTCAAGGAAGTCTGTTTTTCTATCGAAGGATTCGGTGCTTACTCAAAACTTAAATACGAAAGCGGCGTTCATCGTGTCCAGCGTGTTCCCGAAACGGAAACTCAAGGACGTGTACACACTTCAACCGCTACCGTTGCCGTTCTTCCGGAAGCCGATGACAATGTTGAAATCGAAATTGACCCGAAAGACCTTAAAATTGACGTTTTCAGGGCAAGCGGTGCGGGCGGTCAGCACATTAACAAAACCGAATCAGCCGTAAGAATTGTACATCTTCCGACAAATACAGTCGTGGAATGTCAGGACGAAAGAAGTCAGTTTAAAAATAAGGCTAAGGCTATGACCGTTCTCCGTTCAAGGCTTTATGATGCAAAACTTAAAGAACACAATGACAAAATCGCTTCCGAACGCCGTAGTCAGATAGGTTCGGGCGACCGTTCGGAGCGAATAAGGACTTATAATTTCCCGCAAAACAGACTTACAGACCACAGAATAGGGCTGACCATTCACAGACTTACAGATATTATGGACGGAAATATTCAGGAAATCATTGATGCCCTCGCTACTGCTGACAGAGCCGAAAAACTCGCAAATCAGCAGGATAACTATAAATAAACAGAAAGAACGATTATGATTATGGAAACAAATACTTTAATTTTATCTTCAAGCGATACGGATTTATCTATTGCGGGCGACTTCATAAGAAACGGCGAAGTTGTAGCTATACCTACAGAAACTGTTTACGGGCTTGGAGCAGACGCTACAAACGCCACGGCGGTCAGGAAAGTTTTCGAGGCTAAGGGCAGACCTGCCGACAATCCGCTTATTGTTCACATTTCAGATTTGAAGATGTTCGAGCAGGTAGCTTATGATATTCCGCACCTTGCCTATAAACTTGCGGAACATTTCTGGCCGGGTCCTCTTACAATGATAGTCCCGAAAAGAAGCATTATCCCTAATGTGACTTCCGGAAATCTCTCTACTGTCGGTGTTCGTATGCCTTCAAACGAAATCGCAAGAAAGATTATCAAATTTTCAGGCAGACCGATTGCCGCACCTTCCGCAAACATTTCAGGTTATCCAAGCCCTACCACTGCACAGCACGTTATAAACGATATGAACGGAAAAATTTCTGCAATAGTTGACGGCGGTGAATGTACTTACGGACTGGAATCAACCGTTATCTCATTTGACAATTTTGAAACTGTGAGAATACTCCGCCCCGGATACATCACAAAAGAACAGCTTGAAAAATATGTTGAAACAGTTATTATTGACAATGCCGTTCTCAAAGAAACAAATCCGCAAACAGTTGCTTCCCCCGGTATGAAGTACAAACACTATTCCCCCAAAGCCCGGGTTATCATTGTAAAGGGTACACTTCCGGCATTTTCGGAATACGTTTCACACCACCTTGAAGAACATACTTCTTCACTGATTTTTGACGGTGATGCAAAGGCTTTCCCGTTTCCTTACAAGACTTTCGGCGACACTTCCGAACAGCAGGGAAAACAGCTTTTCGCCAAGCTCCGTGAATTTGACGATGAAGGTGTAAAAAAAGTATTTGTAAGATGCCCTTCAACTGACGGTTTCGGACTTGCCGTATACAACAGGCTTATCCGTTCCGCAGGTTTCGACATAGAAGAAGTATGACCATGAGTAAAGATTATATTACAGTTGGGCTGACGGGTCAGACAGGTGCAGGAAAAACAGCGGTTTCAGAAGTATTTCTTAAAAAAGGTTTCCTCTGTGTAAATGCAGACCTTACCGCAAGAAAAGTCCAGTCAGCGAATACACCTTGTTTCCGTGATATTGTTTCATGTTTCGGAGAAAATATTGTAGGTGATAACGGTGAAATCGACAGAAGAAAACTTGCCTCAATAGTCTTTTCAGACAAGGACAAACTTAAACAGCTTGAAAAAATCTGTTACCCGTATATCTCTTTCGATATTCTGAAACAGTTCCGTACACTCTCCGGGAAAACAAATTTCATTCTGCTTGATGCACCTACTTTATTTGAAAGCGGTACGGACTGTTTTTGTGATGTCATAGTCGGAGTTACCGCCGATGAAGAAACCAGACTTAAAAGAATTATGAAACGTGATAACATTTCGGAGGAAAACGCCCTTATGCGTATCCGTTCCCAGAAGTCAGAAGATTTTTTCAGGGAACATTGCGACTTCATAATTCAAAACAATTCCGATTATGATTCATTGGTGAACACTGTACTTGAAACTATAGAAAAAATTATGTCAGGAGTTGAGAAGACTTGAAAACCGTACTTTCAATAGCAGGTTCGGACTGTAGCGGTGGTGCGGGAATACAAGCCGACCTTAAAACGTTCTCCGCTCACAAGGTTTACGGAATGGCTGTAATCTCGTCAGTTACCGCACAAAATACCCTCGGCGTGTCAGATGTCTTCAATCTGCCTGCCTTAATTGTAGAAGAACAACTTGAAAGTGTCTTTTCGGATATTTTCCCCGATGCCGTGAAAATAGGTATGCTTGGGAATACCGAAATTGTAAAGGCAGTTGCCCGAATACTTGAAAAATATCAGCCCTCAAATGTTGTTGCCGATACGGTCATGATTTCCACCAGCGGTAAAAGACTGCTTGAAGAAGAAGCCGTTTCGGTACTCGAAAATTCTGTTTTTCCGCTCGCTACACTGATTACACCGAATATCCCCGAAGCCGAATATATTTCGGGCTGTAAAATATCTTCCGGAGATGATATGAAAAGTGTCGCTAAACGGATTTCCGGAACATATAATACAGCCGTACTCTTAAAGGGCGGTCACTTTTCGGGCAATGCCGATGATGTGCTTTGTACTGTTGACGGAAATATTACAGTATTCAGGTCGGAACGCATTGACAATCCGAACAATCACGGAACGGGTTGTACACTTTCTTCCGCAATCGCTTCAAATCTCGCCGTAGGTTCGGGGCTTGAACAGGCTGTTTCGGACGCTAAACAATACCTTATCAAAGCCTTAAAAAGCGGACTTGACCTCGGTCACGGAAACGGTCCTTTAAATCACTTTGTATAATAACCGTATTGTTTTACGGTTTAAATAAATAACAATAAAAGGAGATTTTTAATTATGTCAAAAGATAAACCCTCAGCAAAAGACCTTAAAAAATCACTTTTTTCTCAGAAAAAACACGCTTCCCTGCTCATCAAAGACAGCGAAATCAAAAAAGCCGACAAGTTCTGTGAAGATTACAAAAAGTTTCTCAATCATGCTAAGACCGAACGTGAAGCCGTTGAATTCGCAGTAAAACAGCTCGAAGAAAACGGATTTGTGAAGTTCTCAAAAAATATGAAGCTCAGTGCAGGCTCAAAGGTTTACTATAACAACCGTGGAAAAGCCATTATCGCTTCAATTATCGGTACTGACCCTATTGAAGAAGGTACTCGTATCTGTGCCGCACATATCGACTCACCAAGACTTGACCTTAAACAATGCCCTGTCTATGAAGCCGATGAAATCGCACTTTTCAAAACTCACTATTACGGCGGTATCAAAAAATATCAGTGGACTACAATTCCGCTTTCACTGCACGGCGTTATCGTAAAGCAGGACGGAACTTCCGTAAAAATCAATATCGGTGAAGACGAAAACGACCCCGTTTTCTGTGTAACCGACTTGCTCCCGCACCTCGCAACAGAACAGATGAAAAGACCTGCTACTCAAATTGTAAAGGGTGAAGAACTCAATATTGTCATCGGTTCAAGACCTTTTAAATCCGATTCGGAAAGCGAACTTGTAAAGCTTAACATCCTCAAAATTCTGAACGAAAAGTACGGCATTACAGAAGACGATTTCCTTTCCGCAGAACTCGAAGCAGTCCCCGCTTTCAAGGCTCAGGACGTAGGTTTTGACAGAAGTATGATAGGTTCTTACGGTCATGATGACAGAGTTTGTGCATATCCTGCTTTACAGGCAATCCTCAAGTGCAAAAATCCTAAGAAAACTTCCGTTGTTGTGCTTACCGACAAGGAGGAAACAGGCAGTGACGGCAATACGGGACTTGTTTCATCATATCTTAAATACTTCATCGCAGACCTTGCGGAAGCCCTCGGAAGTGACGGCAGAACAGTTCTTTCACACTCCGAATGTATGTCCGCAGATGTAAACGCAGGTTTCGACCCGACTTTTCCTGACGTTCTCGAAAAGAAAAACGCCTCATTCCTCAATTACGGCGTTGTTGTTACTAAGTTCACCGGTGCAAGAGGTAAATCAGGTACTTCCGATGCTTCCGCAGAATATGTGGGACGTATCCGTTCACTCCTTAACAAGAACGATGTTATCTGGCAGACAGGCGAACTCGGTAAAGTTGACCTCGGCGGTGGCGGTACTGTTGCGGCATACATTGCAAATCTCAATGTCGATACAATTGATGTCGGTGTTCCGGTTCTCTCTATGCACGCACCTTTTGAAATCGTTGCTAAGACTGATGTCTACATGGCTTTCAGAGCTTTCCTCGTATTCCTTGAAGACTGATTTTTATTCTGACAAGTCAGTGTAATAAAGAGCCGGGGGGGGCGCCCCCCGCCGGCGGGCCCGGGGGGGGGGGAAAAATTAAAAAAGAAAAATTTTTTTTTATAAAGGAAAAAAAAAAGCAAACAAAAAAAAAAGCGCCCCGGGGGCGGTACGGGACAAGTATTTAATAATTTTTAATTAACAAAAGTAAAAAAAGGGAAAAAAGAATTAAATGAAAAATTTGATGCACTGTTTGACAGCAAGCGTTTGCACGGTGACAGCTTAATACAGGTAAAGCTGCTTAATGATATGTATCCAGGGGCATACGGACCAGGTA
>URWK01000058.1 GCA_900551505.1 uncultured Ruminococcus sp.
GGTGGTGTGAGTTACGCCCAGAATGTCGGTAATTGTTTCAGTATCAGGATTGAATTCAATGGAACTATCCTCAACTTTTACACCTACTGCTTCCCATTCCGGTGCTGATGATGTTCCCACGTTTACATAAGTTATCATCTGTTTTCTGAGAATTTCGCCTGTACCTGTTATAAATTCAAAAGCCATAGTTAGCCCTCCTTGTCATATTCTACAGAAATCTGTAGCTGATATTGTATAATATCCTGAAAATTTCTGTTTGGTATCGAGTAAATCATTCCGTTTCCTGTTGTAATTTTTGTAATTGGCGGTTCTGTCCGGTCTTCGAGCCACAAGGCAAGTTCCAGTAGCTGACCGCTGTTGTTAAGCCTGTCATAGTCGTTGAGCGACTGGAACGCCGTATAAAGTATGAAATCGTGCTTGCGTGTCTGATTTCCGAGGATATCCTGCCTTACAAGACTGTCGCCGATGGAAGAAAGTCCCCAGCTGTTTTCTTTGTCTTCTGAAAAATCTATGTGTATTTCGCCATGCTTAGCGTATCTTGTAAGGATATTTTTCACTTGTTCGACAATATTCATATCCTGCCTCCCGAAATTTGGGCGACACCTCTGAGAATTTCCTCTTTTTTGTCGGCTTTCATTCTCTCAAACCACATCTTTCCTGCCATCGGGTGACGGTCTTTGGAGTATCTTAACGGCGTTTCTGTAAGAACTTTACTTTCGCCGTGCCTTGCCCAAGCCGAACCCGTAACGCTTGAAACCATCAGCAGTCCATAATATTGGTAACGGGCGTAGGGAACTGTGTATTTTATCGTGCCACTGCCGATAACCGTTGAATTTGTGGTGTTTTTCTCAAGAATTCCGTTTCTGAAAGGCGTGTAAGGCTTCATAAGTCTGATGCATTCGCTGTCAATGAATTGCTGTACTTTTCCGTTTGGTTCAAGTCCTCTCACTGCAAGAATTTCATTTATCGGTTTAATTTTCAATTTCATAGTGTACCTACTTTGCCGTAATCTCAATATGAGAAAGTCCGCCAAACATAAAATCCGAAATTTCCGAAACCGTAACGAACTTGTACATTTGGCGGAATTGCTTCATACTGTCAGAAATCGTGCTTTCTGAAGTGTTGTCGAACTCGAATTCACAATTACCTTTTACAAGAATATCCTTTGCAGGCGTTTCGGGAACGATTTGGGCAGAAAAAAAGAACACCGTAGTGTTGTCAGAACTTTCAAGAAGCTTATTGACAATGCTCTTACTGTGTCCTTCCTGCCAGTAAACATTTTGTATAAAGTGCCTTGTATAACCGCCTGTTTTCTGGTTGTATTTGTACAATGTACAATCTGAATTTGTCATTTTCTCACTCCCGCATAGAGAAGCCCCGTTCCTGTAAACCATTTAAAGACAATTTCCTTAATTTTGTCCTTACATAACTGCAAAGCTGCGGACTGGTCTGAGTAGCTCACCGACCAACTGCCGACTGTTTCGGAAGCTTTTCCGGCACTTTGATTTTGCTGTTTTTCGGCGTTAAAAATCATTTCCGCAAGCTCACAACAACAAAACTTCACCGCTTCGGGAATGTCGGCTTCATCAATGTTCCAGCCCGCAAATTTCTTGATTTCCTGCGTTGCCTGACGTGCGTAAAAATCGAAAGAGGCGGTATTTATCACCGCCTCTTTTCCACAAAGATATTGAGTTGTATAAAAGTCCTTGTCAGCATATGAAATCATGCTATCACCTTACTTCTTAAACTTAGCAAGAACAACTTTAGACTGGTCGGAAAGTGCAACCGTATAGTGTTTGTCGGCTGAAATCGCCGTTTTTCTCGCAAAGGAAATTCTGTCGCTCTCAATATTTGTATCTCTTTTGAGGTAAATCGTGAGTGCGGAAGTTTCGTCTTCGGTTTCGCTGTCTGCGGTCAGCTTGATAATTGGGTTAAAATAACAAGCTGTGGTAACTTTGGTGACTTTGTCGCCGATTTTTGCATTCGGAAGCGATTTCTGAACGGTCGCAATATCGGAAGAAGTCGTTGCCGTGCCTGATTCATCGAACTTGTACCACTCGTCAAAAATGGGAACTTTCTTTGAAACTACCACTCTTGTGTTGGCAATCATGCCTATTTCGCCTTTCATCATGACGTTTGCAGGGTACTTATCGGCGGAAATGAAATCGCTGTCCTTGCGAAGCTGAGTGACCTGGTTTGGGTGGATAAACATCGCCTTTTCGGTGTTTGTTTCTTCCTGTAATACTCCGATAGCGTCAATAATTCCTGCATATTTAATAATGCTTGCCGAGCCGTCATATGTAAGTTGTGCGGTCTGAAGTGCGTCCATTGCATCGTTGTCCACCTTTGAAGCTATGGACAAAGCTATCTGGTTGTTTGTTTCGCCGACAGGGTTTCCATAACCTGAAAGAACGACTTCATCGGTAAGTTCCACGGCTTTCATGGCTTTCTTAACTTTGGCTGTTGTGGTCGAAGCTGTAAGTTTAACCGTTTCGGCTTCCACACCTTCCGCAACGTCCACGGCATCACCGATATAATTGTACTGCGGAACTGTGATGGTGTCACCCGGCACACCCTGCAAGGTGGTATCAATCTTCGCAAACGGGGCGACTACAAGCTTTTTGGGGATTTTTGCGGAAATTATATCCGCCATAACTTCCGGGTCAATAAGGTCTGAGATTTTTGTTGTCTGACTTGCCATAATTTTTATACCTCATCTTTCATTTTTTCATAGATTTCAGGGTTTTTCTTTTTAAGTTTCAACCTCTCGGCGTAACCCATTCTACTGAAAAGTTCTTTTGTAAGCCCCATAATTCCGCCCTGTGTGGAAGTCGGGGCAACTGGATTGAGAATAGGCTCGTTGCTCTTAAAGGCGTCTGCATGGGTTTCCTTGAATTTCTTTACAATCTCATCACCTCCAATAAGCTTGTCACCGTCAAATTTAAGCCCTGCTTCCGTCAGCCTGTCGGAAATGTATTTTTCGTAGATGTCGTCTTTTAGACCGAGCGACTTAACATAAGCGGAAATCTTTGTATTATACTCAAAGTCCTTGCGTTCCTGCTCTGACTGCTCCCACTTTTTTTTGAAGTCCTCAGCACTTGCCTTGATTGCCTCAATGTCTGTTTCCTGATAGCTTTCAAGCTGTTTCTTTACGTCCTCAAGCTGGCTTCTCAGAGCTTCGTATTCCTGCTCCGAGTAAGTCTTTGGTTCGTTTCCTTCTGTCATTTTTCTTCCTCCTTTTTTGTTTTCGGGCATGAAAAAAGCACCCTTTAAGAGTGCCTTAAAAATTTTTACTTGTTATTTTTATGTTGCTTTCTTTCTTCCAACACTTTCAAGATATAGTCCAAATCATCAAGAGGCTCAAACCCCATACCTATTTTTAATCTATATATAGCGTCCTGGTTACTTCCATCAAGAGAAAACATAGATAATCTTTTTCTTATTTCCTCATTCGTTTCGGGTTTTTTAGCTTTCTTCATATATAAACCACCTCTTTTTTAAAATAATTTCTTTAACAACTTTATCATACTCCTCATCTGTTTCATTTGGTGCTTTTTCTTTAACTATTTTTATAATCCCTTGTTTAACTTCTTCTTGGTCATAGCAATCGGACTTTGTTAATTGCAATATTTTCCCGTTATGTTTGACTACTGAGATTGTCTTTATTGAAATATTATTTACAAAAAATGAAATATCATTCAAAGAGAAACTACTATTCTTAGGGTGATTGTGCATAACATAAAGATTTCGCTGATAGGTAAGCATATCAATAGCTTCACAAGATGAAAAATCAAGAGTTGATTCTTTACCTATACTTTCAACTTGTTTACTAAAGTCAGAGGATAAAATAAAAGCACATTCTGCCCCAGGGTTGTTCTTTCTTGCATAAAGCAATAACTCTTTGTGTTTTTGGCATATTATCTGATTTTCTTCATTACTGTAAGCCACACTGTCAACAGGCTTGACCTTATCAATTGATACATCTGTTATGGGCTTAACTGTTCTATTTTTTCTGCTTTCCTCTATTGTACTTGTATTTTCAGTAAAAGTCAAGTTATTTTCTTGGTTTGCAGGCGAATTTTCTGGAGGTGTAGGAGGTGTCGTTTCAGTTTGCCTTGAAATCGCTTTTTCTTTCCAGCGATAGATTTTCCCTTGCCATACCTGATGTGAGGGTCTTGCCCCTCTGTGCCACGAAACCTCAACGTATTCCGTCTGCAAGATTTCCATGTTCTGTTCCGTAATCTTCGCCGTAACCTGATTAACGCCCGTCATAACCGCACGTCTGACCGCAACAGGCACACGATTGTGATGCCCGCTTGCGTAGTCTATCCACCTCAGACCACTGTCAGTCATTTCCTGAACGGTTCTTTTTAAAACCGTGTTGTAGTCGAAGCTTCCGCTTGTGATGTCAAGAACCGCCTTGTCAAGCGTCTTCTGATAGTAATCGGCTATCGGCTGAAAAGTAAGCTTCCCGTCAGGCTGTCTGACCGCAAAACCCATCGACTGCGTGATATTTTTAATGTCGCTGTTTGTCTGCTTTTTGACAGCTTCCACAAGCTGTTGTAGTTGCTGATTTTCGGCATACGGAATAAAGTCCCTGCCTGTCGCTGTGTACAAGTCCTTATCGGCGTTGTAGCCTTTCCGGATTGCTCCGCTGTAAAGGTCGTCAATTCCTTGCTCAGAAAGCTGTAAGGCTTGCTGTATGTAATCCTTAATCGCTTTCTTGCTTGCTCCCATTTCTGAAAGTCTTTGTATCTGCAAGTCTGCCGTGCTTGTAATTTCGCTGTTTATCCTGATTCTTCGGACAATGTCTTCCATTATCCGATTTTCGAGGTTCTTAAGGAAACACTGAACAAAAGCACAGTTGAAAAAGCAAATCGATAATTACGATTAAAACAGCAGTATTTTGACTAAAATACTGCTGTTTTTCAACTTTTCAAGCTTCATTTGAAGCCAATTATCCGCAAAAGGGTACACTTATCCCCTTATAAGTGCCTTCTGACTTTTTATTTGTCCACGTTTTACCATCAGCAGATTGGCACACGCAAACAGCACATTCAGCTTGTTGAAATTTTTCGCAAGTCCCTGATATCGAACTTTTCGAAAGCCAAATGTGTCTTTGATAATTTTAAAAGCATGTTCTACTTTGCAACGTACAGCGGATTTTCGGTTTTCAATGTAACGTTCCCAGTCAATCGCATGATCAGATACTTGCTGCAGGCTTTTCGGACGGCGGCTGATGCGAAAATCGATCTTACGAAAATGTTCGTTGTTTTTGATTTCATCCCGTTTCTCAATTCCAATATATCCGCTGTCTCCATATGCAACATGATCGTCCTCCCACAGTAATTTGTGCGCTTCGGTTATATCGTGTGCATTGGCTGTGATTGTATGCACCAAACCACTTCCGGAATCCACACCAATGTGGCATTTCATCCCGAATTTCCATACATTCCCCTTTTTGGTCTGATACATTTCCGGATCTCGTTTCTTCTCTGTATTTTTGGTTGAACTCGGTGCAGAAATAATGGTTGCATCTACGATCGTACCGCCGTGCATGATATGCCCAGTAGCTTCCATCACACGATTGATCGCCTTGAAAAACACTTTCCCCAGATGGTTTTCTTCCAGCAAATGACGGAATTTCAGAAGCGTTGTTGCATCCGGAACCTGTTCCTCCATAAAGTCGATATTCATGAATTTCCGGAATGCATAGCTGTCATAGATTGCATCTTCCACACCCTCGTCAGAGAGATTGAACCAGATCTGCAACAGATACATCCGTAGCATTTTTTCGATTCCTTTTGTAGGTCTGCCACGCTTGCCGTTCGGATAATACGGGCGTACAAATTCTACCCATTCTTCCCACGGAATAATCTCATTCATGATGTCCAGGAATTCTTCCCGCTTCGTTTTCCGCTTTCTCAGGCTGTACTCATAATCGCTGAATGTCATCTGGCTCATTTCTCTTTTCCTCCTGCTTTTTTGCCTTTTTTCTATGAATTTTCAGTTTCTGCAGAACTCCCATTAACTGTATTGGCAACAATCTTTGAGATTTCCGTTTCCGCATCAATCAGAGCTGAGTTTTCTTTGATAAACTGATACAACTCAAGATGCCTTCTTTTAAATTCTTCTGACAACTTCTTACGCTGTTTCTTATTAGGCGTATTCAAAAAATCAGCCACAAAGGCTTTAAGGTCTTTGTAGTCTGCATTCTTTACGGCATTTCGGCTATTCTCGAAATCGTCAAGCCCGGCTATCAGTTTTTTTACATTTTTATCTTTTAGAACTCCCCAAACATATCACCTCCAAAGAATTAAAAACAGCCCCGATTTTAAGCATTTCGGGGCAGTGGTATAGGGTATTGATTTTTTTCTTTAGAACGCTCTAAAATGCCTTTAGAACGGGCTTAGAAGGCAGGCTTCGCCACTTCGCTTTTTTCAGTTTAAAAGTGAAGTAAAAAGTATGTAATTTAAAAACACTGTATGCGGAGCGAATCAACGTCATATGCGTTCTCAAATCTTTTCTACAGGTAAACTCACATTAAAACTTCTGCCGTTTATGGTAAGCCTGAGCTTCACTCTGTGCTGTCGCAGGCAAAAGCTTGTTATCAAATGCTGTAGTCTTAAAACCACTCCATCAATGAATTTCGCCTTGCCGTTTTCGAGTCTGTAATAGGACACTTCGATTGGATTTCCGCCATTGCAAAGCCATTTGATTTGTTCGGCTTCAGCTGCTGAAAGCGGTGACGGAGGAGAACCAAGAAAACGAATAAACCCCGTCAATTTATGAATTTCGTGAAACAGTTCGGGGGAGTATTTAAGTTCAACAAAAACATACCCCGAAAAAATTAAAGTGTTCTGTGTGTACCATTTCCCACGACAGCGGATTTTCCTGTTTTCGCTTGGTGCAAACGCTTTAACTCCCACTCTCTCAAGTTCCTTTAGCAAATCGAATTCACGATTTGGTTTTGTCTGAATAACATAAATCATCGTTTTTTCTCTTTCAGATATTTTTTGAGTTCACGGTAAAGGTCAGGGCGTTCATGCGACATAGCTTCGTAAATCGCCGTCTGAAATTCTTCCATGCCATTTTCAAGTACAGTTTTTGTATCAACGTCAATCTTTCTTTTGTAAGCTATCGCTTTTGTCAGGGCTACTGCGTTCTTCATCAAAGTTTCAAAATTCACATCATTCATCCGGTCTTCGGACATATTATTGATATTCTGAAAAACCTGATTGCTGAGAAGCCTTAAAATGCCGTCCGAAACATCAAGATTTTTGTACTTTTCGGTTTCTTCCATGACTGCACGGAAATTCTCCTGTGCCATTCTTAAAGACTGTAGCGTCTCATTCAAACCGGAGGCGTACCGCTGAACGCTCGACTGAGAGATTTCAAAGCCTTGATTTTTGATGTAGTCCACGATTTCACGATATGTAAAATCGCTTTTTATCATTTCTTCGACAGCCTCTTTGATATCAGCCGGAAGGCTGTCTATTTTCGAGTGCTTGCGGTTTTTCTTCTTCAT
>URWK01000059.1 GCA_900551505.1 uncultured Ruminococcus sp.
CCGTTTGTGTGACACTCCAAAAGCGTAAATTCGGTGTCATCATCACCTACATATCAACATAACCTTTCAGGGTGGTTTTATGTTGATTAAATAGCTAGCTTGGTTATCGCCTGATGATATTATACCATAATTTAATAACAAAATCAATAAATATTTGTTGTTTCATATAATTTTTTATAAGTTTACACCTTTTATTGCAGCTTAGGGCGGATACCTGATTGGGTGATGGATATATGAAAATTTAACTTCCGAAGTTTTGAAAAATCAAAGAAAACGGAATTGAATTTGTAATTATAAGGGCAGGTTTCGGCAAAGTTGCAAGTCAGAAAGACAAATTATTTGAAAGCCATTACACCGATTAAAGGCTTTGGCAAATGGCTTGCTAACTGGGTCAACGTTCCGAGATGAGATAATTCTTTCAGTGAACTCTGACAGTATGATTTGACAAATATTGACGGTAGCTGTAGAGATAAAAAATTATCAGGCAACTTGGGCTTAATGGCTTTAAGAAATCCAAAAGCAGAAACTCCGCTGAGGTTAAAATAACCATTGACTGAAAAACTTTTACTGGCACTCTGACAGAACAATAAAGTATAAACCAACTTCGTAAAATGACAAAAGGACTGAGTAAACTCCGTTCTTTTCCGTGTGTCTTATGTGTGTCTTACGATGTGATTTCCGAGGATTTTTGAAGGCATAAAAAAATCCCATATCATCGCAGATACGGGATTTGTAGATATTCTTAGAATTAGTCGAATTATCTCTTTGAGAACTGAGGAGCACGACGTGCAGCCTTGAGACCGTATTTCTTTCTTTCCTTCATTCTCGGGTCACGAGTGAGGAAACCTGCCTTCTTGAGAGTTGGACGAAGTTCAGGGTTGTATTCGAGGAGAGCTCTTGAAAGGCCGTGACGGATAGCACCTGCCTGACCTGTAACGCCGCCGCCTGTTACTGTACAAACGATGTCGAACTTGTCAGTACCTTCGATAAGTGTGAGTGGCTGACGAACGATAAGCTTGAGTGTTTCGAGGCCGAAATAATCATCAATATTTCTTCCGTTGATAGTGATATTTCCTGTACCGTTGTATACTCTAACTCTTGCAACAGAACTTTTTCTTCTGCCTGTTCCGTAGTAATATTTAAGTTTTGATTCGTACATTTATTTCTGCTCCTTTCGATTAAAGTTCATAAGCTACAGGCTTCTGAGCCTCGTGCTTGTGATTAGCATCCTTGTAAACTCTGAGGCGGGTCATAGCCTTTCTGCCGAGAGTATTATTCGGGAGCATACCGTTAACAGCGATTGTCATAGCTCTTTCAGGAGCGGTTGCCATAAGGTCCTTGTACTTGATTTCCTTGAGGCCGCCAATCCAGCCTGTGTGCCAGTAGTAAGACTTCTTTTCAAGCTTCTTACCTGTAAGAACGGCTTTTCCTGCATTGATTATGATAACGTTGTCCCCGCAATCAGCGTGAGGAGCGAAAGTTGGCTTATGTTTACCTCTGAGAATGTGAGCAGCCTTTGCAGCAACACGACCGAGTGACTGTCCTTCAGCATCGAGGATATACCATGTGCGATTGATGTCGCTTGCTTTTGGCATATAAGTTGACATATATCATTACCTCCATATTTATTTTTTATAATATAATGTATAAGCTTCAATAATGTTGTCTGAGGGAATTTTTATGTTCCGACAACGCAATTAATATTATACAGTCTTAATTCTGCTTTGTCAAGCCCCAAAACGTCGAAAAATCCGAAAATTTTAATATATATACCTTTATCACGTTATTTCTCTCTAAATTGCTGTGTTTCTCTATGTTTCTCAAGTTTCATTTCACTTTTTGAAATTCGCATATTACCGAAAGGAATAAAAAAATCCCCTTGCCGAAAGGTAAAGGGATAAATAATCTTTTGAATTATCTGAAAAAATCAATCATTATTTTCTCAAATTCGTCAGCCTTCTTAAAAGGATAATCATGGTCAGCTCCGTCAATGCATTGCATTTCGGTACGCTTGTTTATCTCTTTCATCTGAATGGCGGTTCTCTGGAAATCCTTATCTTCTTTCATGCCGAAAACGCAGAGAATAGGAATATCACAGTTTGCGAACTGAGGACAGCTTTCAAATGTAATACGGTCGGTGTAGTAATTTGACCAGGTTTTTTTGCTGATTTTTGAACGGTAATCGAGGAAAAATTTAATTTCCTCCTGACCTTCCAGCCCAAGAAGTTTGATATATTTCTTGTTCATGAACTTCATTCCCATGATAAGAGAAGTAATTGAAGTCTTGCCGGCTTTTTTCTTTGCGTCCTCGTCAGTCTGGTCAATCATAGGACTGCTGATAATTGCCTTTTCAAAATACTGCGGATAGTGGGAAATCATTGAGAATACAAGGTTTCCGCCGAGAGAATGGCCTGCGATATAGACTTTTCTCTTCTGCTGTCTGATAATCTCGATAACTTGTTTTTCACTTTCCTCGAAACTGAAGTCTTTCCCTACTTCTTTTCCGCTGCCTAAAAGGTGCGGAACGATTACATAAAAACGTTCTGTCAATGGAGCGTATAACTGGTGGAAGACCTCAACAAGTCCTTCACTATGGATAAGGAATAATACAGGCTTGTCAGGGCTTCCGTATTTTTCAAAATACATCTGATGCCTCCGTAAAATTTAATTTAGCTATTTTATTAACTGATAATTTTGTAAAAAACAAAAAAAAATAGTATAAGTATTAATAATATTATATCGCAAATAATGACCCTTGTCAATAGATTTAGCTTATATCGGAACTAATTTCACCATTTTTAAGGAATTTCGCATTAAAAAAGAGCCTGCGAATTTCTTCACAGGCTCTTGTAATTGGCAGGGGTGGAAGGAATCGAACCCTCGTCAAAGGTTTTGGAGACCCCTATTCTACCATTGAACCACACCCCTAAAGTGTTGTTTCGTATCTGACTTAATTAGTCTACCACAAAACTATGTGTTTGTCAAGGGGTATGGTGAAAAATTTTGAATAACGGCAATTGTTTTTATTATAATTTATTCAGCTAAACAAAAAACAGCCCTTACGGGCTGTTTTTTCAGTATTTAATTAAGGAATTTCCGTTCCGTAAAATTATTACTTGTTAAGTCTTGCTTCGAGGTTGTTGAGCTGGTCAGCCATAGCCTTCGGAAGTCTGTCGCCGAACTGCTTGTAGAATTCACGGATGTCAGCAACTTCTGCTTTCCAGAGGTCCTTGTCAACTGCAAGGAGTTCATCAAGAATTTCAGGAGTTACTTCGTCTTCGATACCTTCGAGGTTAAGGTCTTCCTTCTTAGGAAGATAACCGATAGGAGTTTCGACAGCGTCAACAGTACCTTCACAACGCTTGATAATCCAGTCAAGAACTCTCATGTTGTCGCCGTAACCCGGCCAGATGAAGTTGCCGTTTTCGTCCTGCTTGAACCAGTTAACATTGAAAATCTTAGGAGCTTTGTCGCCGAGCTTTTCGCCCATTTCAACCCAGTGTCCCCAGTAGTCGCCCATGTGATAACCGCAGAAAGGCTTCATAGCCATCGGGTCGTGTCTGAGAACGCCTACAGCACCTGTTGCAGCAGCTGTTGTTTCTGAAGAAACTACAGAACCTACAAATGTACCGTGATTCCAGTCGAATGACTGATATACAAGCGGAGTTGTCTTGGCACGTCTGCCGCCGAAGATGATTGCTGAAATCGGAACGCCTTCCGGATTGTTGAATTCCTTTGAGATGCAAGGGCAGTTTACAGCAGGAGCAGTAAATCTTGAGTTCGGGTGAGCGAGCTTTCCGCCGTTTGCAACGAATTCAGGGCCGTTAACCTTTTCGCCCTTCCATTCTGTAGCGTTTACAGGTGGATTCTTAGTAAGCTTTTCCCACCATACTGTCATGTCATCGTTGTTAAGTGCAACGTTTGTGAAGATGGTGTTCTTCTTTGTTGATTCAAGAGCATTGTAGTTTGACTTTTCGTTTGTACCTGGAGCAACGCCGAAGAAGCCGTTTTCCGGGTTAATAGCGTAAAGTCTGCCGTCCTTGCCAGGCTTGAGCCAAGCAATATCGTCACCGACTGTCCAAACCTTGTAACCCTTCTTCTTGTAGCCTTCCGGCGGAATGAGCATAGCGAGGTTTGTTTTTCCGCAAGCTGACGGGAATGCAGCTGTGATATACTTGATGTCGCCGTCCGGCTTTTCGAGTCCGAGGATAAGCATATGTTCAGCCATCCAGCCTTCATTCTTACCTTGGAATGAAGCGATTCTGAGAGCGAAGCACTTTTTACCGAGGAGAACGTTACCGCCGTAAGCAGAGTTGATTGACCAGATTGTATTGTCTTCAGGGAAGTGTACAATATATCTCTTTTCAGGGTCAACGTCAGCCTTTGAGTGAAGTCCTCTTACGAAGTCGTTTGAAGTATCGCCGAGGTTATCGAAAGCAGCCTTGCCCATTCTTGTCATGATTTCCATATTGAGAACAACATAGATTGAGTCAGTAACTTCAACGCCAACCTTAGCGAGTGAAGAACCGATAGGACCCATTGAGTAAGGGATAACATACATTGTTCTGCCCTTCATAACGCCGTCATACATTGGAGTAAGCTTTGCGTACATTTCCTTAGGGTCGCACCAGTTATTTGTCGGGCCTGCGTCTGCTTCGTTTCTTGTGCAGATGAAAGTTCTGTCTTCTACTCTGGCAACGTCATTAGGCTTTGTTCTGTGGTAAAGACAGCCCGGAAGTTTTTCTTCGTTAAGCTTAATCATTTCGCCTGTAGCGATAGCTTCTTCTCTGAGTGCGTCGAGCTGTTCTTTGCTTCCGTCAATCCATACAACCTTATCAGGCTTTGTAAGAGCAACCATTTCGTCAACCCATTTTAATACATTCTGATTTTTTGTCAGTGACATGGTAATTTTCCCCTTTCAGTTTTTATTAATACCATAATTTATGCAAGGCTGAAAAACAGATATTCAGCCAAGAAATCCGAAATTTCATTCAAATTCCCACATCTATTATTATATTATCTCTCGGTAAATATGTCAAGTCTTTTATGTGATAAATAAACGATATTTTTTGCAAGATTTTTTGTGGCTTCTTGCAAAAACAAAGTAAGATTAAACTATCTTTTTATATAGTGAGCGTATTATGAATTTTTCAAAGAAAATTTATTCACACATTTGTATATCTTTTTTCTTTTATCCAAGCACACAGGCAACAAAAAAGACGGTAAACACTTACCGCCTTTTGTTTATTCACTAAGAAAGAAATATTTTCTTCATCACTTTCATTTAATTGTGTCTGTTATTATGCGTCAAAGATTGCAAAAGTCTATTAAAAAAACCTTCTCCATAAGTTTTTTCTTACTTTCACTTTTTTCAGATACTTTTATTCAATAGTTGTTGTATCTTCTTCTGTTGTTTCATATGATACCTGTGCTGTGGTTTCCTCTGTAATGCTTGTAGCAGTAGTTGTAGTTTCCCCTGTAATGCTTGTAGTGGTAGTTTCTTCTGGTTCGTATGATATCTGTGTAGTTTCTATTGTAGGAAGGGTTTCAGATTCTGTAGTAGCAAAGGTAGTTGTTGTGGTTGTTGTTGTTGTAGAATCTGCATCAACTCCTACAATGTACTGTGCAACTAACATAAGGTCAAGGATATTCGCCTTGCCGTCACCGTTTACATCAGCACCGCTTGCACCTTCAACGCCTACAATATACTGGGCAATCTGCATAAGGTCAATAATGTTGACCTTGCCGTCACCGTTTACGTCAGCCACTTTAACAATGTCAGACGGTTCGGTAACTTCTGTATTGCTTGTTTCGGTCGGCTGGGTTTCTGTGAATATTGCGGTAGTGGTTGTTGTTTCAGTAGTAGTAATTTCTGTATCTTCTGTAGTGGTTTCTGTCGGTTCTGTTTCTGTGGTTGTAGTAGTTTCAGGCTGTTCGAGGACTTCAATAGCTTCAAGGCTGCTGTAGTAATTTGATAATGAAACTGAAACCTTTGTACCCACTGTTATTCCAAGTTCATTAAAGGTGTCTTCCGGAACGAAAACATATTGTAATTCTTCGGTTTCCATGTTTTCACCCAAAGCTATTCCGAAACCGCCGTCTTCAGCCGTAACCTTAACAACATAGCCTTCTTTTTCAGATACTTCATAAGCAGCTGTCTTTTCGATTGAAGTAATTGTCTTGTCATCGTAGTTACCTTCGATATTTGCAATGAAGTATTCGCCTGTGAACATTTCTTCTATCGAGGCATCAGTGCAGGTAAATTTAACATTGTCTTTTCCGTACATTTTTGCGGTTACTTCAAAAACGCCGTCTTCAACTTTCTTGACATCTCTGACAAGCACGTCCGCTCTGTAAATGCCGTCTTCATTTGTGGTTACAGGAAGTTCGTTTTCTGCATCGGAAGTTGTTACGGTTGTTACTTCAGGTTCTGTGGTTTCCTGCTTTACACCGATAGTGTAAACAAGTCCTGATTCTTCATCATATGAAATTTCAACCTTATCGCCGACCTTAATAATATCTTCATATCCTGCACAATTGAATGTTTTATCAACGCCGTCTATTTCGATAACAATTGTTTCCTCATTGATTTCCTTAACAACGCCTGTTTCTGTAATAGCGTTATTATCAACGTCAGTTACTGCAACAGTAGTGGTTACTGTGGGGTCTGTGCCTTTAATGCGATAGAGATTGATAATGTTTTTTGTATCAGAATCATATACGACTTCAACCTTATCGCCGACTTCGATATAATCTCCGACATAACGGAATATTTCATCAACACCGTTTATTTCGATAATAATTGCTCCGTCCTTGATTTCCTTAACAACGCCTGCTTCTGTAATGATGTTATCATTAACAGTTACGCCTGTTACTGTCTGTACAACTGCACCTGTTGCTTCTTCTGCGGAAACTTTTTCTTTTCCGAGTGATGAACCTGCTACTGTAAGGCTTCCGGCTGTGATTGCAAGTGCTGTGACAAATGCGTAAATTCTTCTGTTTGTAATTGAGTTAATCATTGTTTTTATCCTCCATAAGTTAAAACTTCTTCTCTACTTTCACTTTCTTAAAAATTCTTAGAAAACCTTCTCCATAAGTTTTCTTTTTCTCACTTTCTGATATATAACTGTACGGGAAAACCGATTTTCTGACCGCCTTTTTCGGAATTAACAAAAAGTTCACAAAATAATTTTCTCCGCATAGTCAAATATCATTTTTCACTTTCTGATATATAACTGTACGGGAAAACCGATTTTCTGACCGCCTTTTTCGGAATTAACAAAAAGTTCACAAAATAATTTTCTCCGCATAGTCAAATATCATTTTTCACTTTCTGATATATAACTGTACGGGAAAACCGATTTTCTGACCGCCTTTTTCGGAATTAACAAAAAGTTCACAAAATAATTTTCTCCGCATAGTCAAATATCATTTTTCACTTTCTGATATATAACTGTACGGGAAAACCGATTTTCTGACCGCCTTTTTCGGAATTAACAAAAAGTTCACAAA
>URWK01000060.1 GCA_900551505.1 uncultured Ruminococcus sp.
AGAAAAAAATTTAATATTGTCTATTTAAAATAATAAATATAAAAAAATTTTTTTGGGGGGGCCCCCTTTTTCAAATCTTTGCGTGCGCCCCCGAAAATTTTAAATAATACAAAAACTTCTTACAGAACGGTAATGTAACCGCTTTTTGATTCAAATTTTACTGCCTGAAAATCTTCATTCGCAATCTCAAAGTTCATAGAAACCTCATATTTTCCGCTTGGAGTATCTGACGGCACTTCAAATTCAATCACAAAGAAATCTCCGTTATCGTAGCAGTTATAAGAAGAGGAATTGAGCCACACAAAAGACTTGTTCTGAGTGCTGGCAACAAAAGTATTCTGAGTGTTAAGCTGTACAGCATCTTTTATTTTAAGATTTCCGCAGTCTATCGTCAGGTTAAGTCCTGCAAACCCTTTGTTATTCTGAACGCTTACAGTCAATTTAACTGTTTCGCCTGCATGACAAGAAGCACTTGACATAGAGAAAACAGTTATATCATTTACAGGTGTGGTAACTGCGATATCCGAAGAAGTTGTTGCGGAAGTAGTGTTTGTTTGTTGGGAAGTGTTTTTACTGTTGTCAGAAATATCAGTTGCAACATTATTTTCGTCAGTATCAGAAGAAATATTATTGTCGGGTTCTGAATTTGTATCCTCAAAATTATCTGTTGTGTCTGAAGCTGAAGGACTTTCATTATTCGTGTTTTGCCGGATTGTTATATCAGTTTCTGAACTGTCCGGATTGTTTTCGCATGAAGTTAAGAAATTTTCCGTGTTTTCGGAACGGCTTAAAGAATCATCGCTTTCCAGGATACTGCTTGAAGCCTGTTCGATAGAATCATTCAGAGATACGAATTTGAAAATGCCAGCCGAAACTATGACAATTGAAGCTACAGAAATTATTACGCCTCTTGAAATATTGTGAAAGACCGAAAAGCCTGACCATTTTTCAGCTTCTTCCGTAAATTCGCTTACTTCCGGAACTGTTGCATCGGAATTATTGTTTTCATCCGGAATTTCAGAAAAGATTTTATTCAAAATGTCTTCGTTATAAGGTTCATGATATTCCGTATTCTGCAAAGTTTCAAGACACTTTTCCGCAATCTCAAGGTTTTCGGCGTCATTTTCGCAATCGCTTTCGGTCAGGTAGTCAAGCAATATACATATAAGTTCCTCACCGAGTTCACAGAGGTTAATCTGACCACTGAGATAAAGATTTTTAAGTTCTTTACCGTCCATCATTTCAATATTTTTTTTCATAGGTCAATCCCTCCTCTGTTTATGGTTTCGTTTACTTTTTTTCTGAGTTTTGTCGTAAGCCTTACTATTCTGCAACCCACAGCATTTTTCGTTATTCCGAGTTTTTCACCGATTTCTTCATAAGTAAGATTATCGCCCCAACGCAGTTTATAAAGTTGTTTTTCGTCAGGCGACAGTGTGGAAATTATACTTTCCGCAAGTTTTTCGTCAGGTTCAAGCCCCGAATTGTCAACTCTGTCAATAACCGCATCTTCAAAGCTGTTTTCATATTCCGCACAAGTATTCTGTTGACGGCGGATTAATTTCTTGTCTGTTGAGAAATTTCTATTGAATTTCAGGGTAATATTTTTTGCCGTAACTATGAGCCATCCTAAAGGTTGTGGATGTGAGCGAAGTTCTTCATTTTTAAGTGCGGTAAGGAAAACTTCTTCTGTACACTCGTCAATGTCGGCAGGTTCGGAAGATATACAAGTTGCCCTTATCATACTCCGAACGTTTATATAATATTTCTTGTAAAGTTCTGATATAAAGTTTCTGTCAGATTTATTCGGAGTATTCAAAGTAACTTTTAATCTCCTTTCTGATGTTTTTTAAGGCTTTTCACGGCATATTGAGCGGAAGCCCATGCCCAGTGCAGATTATAGCCACCGCACTTCCAGTTTATATCTATAATTTCACCTGCAAACGAAAGTCCTTTTATTTTGGTTGACTGAAGAAATTCATCTGTTTCAGTTCCGCTTATACCGCCCTTTGTAACCTGTGAATTTTTCCATTCAGCGGCCTTATCGGAAACTTCAAATGTCCAGTTGCCGAGTTTTTCGGTGAGCAGGTTTAATTGTTTAACGCTGATTTCTGAAACATTTTTTGAGAGCGGAATATCGCATTCCTTTAAGATTATCTGTGCAATACGCTTGTTGAGTATTCCCGTAAGCAGATTTTCGGCGACCGTGTCAGAACGCAGTTTCTGAAAATGTCTGATTAACCGGTTGACTTGCTGAACGGAATATTCCGGCATAAGATTAAGTGAAACTATCATGCCTTTTTCGGCTTTTGAAGCGAGGTTAAAAATGCATATTCCCGAAAGTACGTCTTCTCCGAACTGGACTTCGCCGTTTTCGGAAGCGATAATTTTCTTCTCACTGTCAAGCAATGAAACATTTGCGTGAACTCTCAGACCTTTAAGCGATTTCAGAAAAGGCGAATTCGATTTTATAGGGCAGAGAGCAGGTTTTAACGGTGTAACACTATGCCCGAGTTTGCGGAGAACATCAAAAAATTGTCCGTCTGTTCCCATGGACTGACCCGAACAGCCTCCTGCGGTAACTATAATATTTTCTGCGATGACTTTCCTGCCGTCTTCTGAAATTACAGCAAATTTGCCGTTTTCTTTTCTGATTGAAGTAACCTTGAAGTCAACGGTTTCTTCAACTCCGAGCCTGCTTATCTCAAGTCGCAGAGCATCAAGAACAGCAGTTGCATTAAGGCTGTACGGATAAATGCGACCGCTTTCGTCAGTCCTGCAAATTAAACCAAGACTTCTGAAAAAGTGTTCCGCATTTCCGAAACTTTCAAGAACTTTGCTGACGGTTTCGGAATTAAGAGAGGTTTCACAGTCCGCAAGCGTTATATTATTGTTGCTGAGATTGCAACGTCCGTTACCCGTTGCGAGAATTTTCTTGCCTGTACGGGATAATCTTTCGAGTATAACGGTTTTCATTCCGCTACGTCCTGCGGTAATCCCTGCTGTAAGTCCGGAAGCTCCGCCTCCTATAATTGCCAAATCATAATAATTATTCAGTGTCATCACCCTTTGTAACTTTACTATATATAATATAATATCACTTTGGTACTCTGATTGCAATAAAAAAGTCTGTTTCGGACTATGTGCATTTTAAAGTCGTTATACACAGGGAAACAAAGCTATTGCAATAAAAATCAATATGTGATATAATAAAATGTATAATTATAACCGAAGTATTGAGAGGTGAGATTTTTGATAAAAATTCAGGAATCAGGTGAAAACTATCTTGAAACTATTCTTATGCTTCAGCGTCAGGGAGTTGATGTCCGCTCAATAGATATTGCCGTTGAACTTGGCTATACGAAGCCGAGTATAAGCCGTGCAATGAGTATTCTCAAAGCCAATGACTTTATAGTCATGGATTCTAAAGGTTACATAACTCTCACCGAAAAGGGCAGGGAAGTAGCCGAAAGAATGTATGAAAGACATCTGTTTCTTTCTTCCTGTCTTGAGAAGATTGGCGTAAGCGAAGAAACAGCCGTTAAGGACGCTTGCAGAATAGAACACGTTATCAGTCAGGAATCCTTTGAAAAACTGAAAGAATATGTTGCTTCAACGGGTGGTCTTTAAGAACAATTGAATTATCAGAAATATAAAAATATGTGGATTAGGAAAAGGAATGGGGATAATGAACATGACCGTAAAACAAAGAAAAATAGCAGGTCTTATTTCTGCTGTAGTCGTACTTGTAATTGCAATAATCATCTTAGTTATCTGTATCAATGGGACAAAACGTGAAAACAATGCAGGAAATGACACTTCAAGCATAATAGGCGTGAATGGTGGTATTGAAACTACTCCGACAACTACAGAATTGACTCAGCAAGCCGATGTTCCTGTTACATATACGCAGGTTACAAGAGAAACTACAGTTGAAAGGTTTGAGATAAGTACGAATGAAGTTAACCTTGAAGTCGGTCAGCAGTTTATGCCGATAATAACGGTTATTCCTGAAACTGCAAAGGACAAAACGGAAATCTGGATTAGCGACAATACGAAAATTGCCATAGTCGATGCAAAAGGTACTATAACCGCAATAAGTCCAGGTACTTGTAAGGTCAATGTGAGTTCGGCGGATAATCCGGCAGTCAACCTTACAGTAATGGTTAATGTTACCGCAAAGGCTACAACCGTAGCAACGACAACAGTAACAACAAAGACTACACCAAAAGCAACAGTTGCCACAACAAAACCTACAGAACAGATTACACAGCCGGAAGTTACGGAAACTCAGCCTACCGAACCCGAAACAGAAGCAACTACAACAGAGCAGGAAGAAGTTACTCCAACATATATAAACAATATTCTCATAGTCAACAAGAGTTATCCGCTCCCAAAAGACTACAGACCTGATAATGATGAACTTACACCCGAAACAAGCAATGCATTTGAGAAGATGAGAGTTGACGCACAGGCGGAAGGGCTTAATCTTTACATTTCTTCGGGATTCCGTTCATATGAATATCAGGCTCAGTTGTATCAGAGATATGCGGACAGAGACGGTTATGAAAAGGCTGATACTTATTCGGCAAGGGCAGGTTATTCGGAACATCAGACAGGGCTTGCATTTGACCTGAATACCATTGATGACAGTTTCGCAAATACTCCTGAAGGAAAATGGGTTGCAGAAAACTGCTGGAAATACGGCTTTATACTCAGATACCCGAAAGGCAAGGAAGCTCAGACAGGTTATCAGTATGAACCTTGGCATCTCAGATACTTAGGTGAAGACATGGCTAAGAAAGTTTATGATTCAGGACTTTGCCTTGAAGAATACCTTGGAATAACCTCACAGTATAAAGATTAAGAAATTAAAGTTTAATTAAACGCAACAGGCTACATGAAGTTTTTATGTAGCCTTTCTTTTTTGTTGCGGCTATTGACAAAACGAAAACAGCAGTGTATTATACTATATATAGCATATGTAAATAGTAGACTTTAAAAGCATAGCGGTCACATAGCCTGAAAAGTATGTGTAAACCGCTTTTTTACTTATGAAATGCAAAGGAGATTTATATGGATATTTCTGTAGAAGAACTTAAAAAACTTGACCCTGAAAGTTATCAGATAATTGATATACGAAGCGAGGTTGAAATTGCATATGGGACTATGCCAAATGCGATAAACCTTAAACCCGATGAGATTGCGGACAGCGGGAAAACAGACCGTTCCAAGAAACTTATTATTTGTTGCAGTCGTGGTCAGTTCAGTCAGGAAGTAGCGGATACATTGTGTGAACAGGGTTTTGAGGCATATAATCTTGAGGGCGGATATGTTTCATGGTTACTCAGTCAGATGAATAATACAACGGAAATAAATGAGCAGGACACCGCAAGGGAAATTGAACAGAGCCTTAAAAAGAAATTCAAAAAAACAATCTGGACTAAATTTACAAAGGCTATAAACGTTTATGAACTCATAAAGCCGAATGACAAAATAGCGGTCTGTATCTCGGGCGGTAAGGATTCCATGCTTATGGCAAAATGTTTTCAGGAACTCAAAAAACACAGTAAGTTTGATTTCGATGTGAAGTATATTGTAATGGACCCCGGTTACAGCCCTGCAAACAGAAAAATAATTGAGGGAAACGCAAAGAAGCTTAATATACCGATTACGATTTTCGAGTCGGATATATTCGATTCGGTGTATAATATTGAAAAGTCGCCGTGTTATCTGTGTGCGAGAATGAGGAGAGGACATTTATACAACTTTGCGAAAGAGCAGGGTTGCAATAAGATTGCACTTGGGCATCACTATGACGATGTTATCGAAACAATTCTTATGGGAATGTTATACGGGGCTCAGATTCAGACGATGATGCCGAAACTTCACAGCACGAACTTTGAGGGAATGGAGCTTATAAGACCTCTGTATCTTGTGAGGGAAGACGATATAAAGGCGTGGAGAGATTACAATAATCTGCACTTTATTCAGTGTGCCTGCAAGTTTACAGATACCTGTACCACTTGCAACAATGAGGAAACCCGTTCAAAGAGAGTGGAAATTAAAGAACTTATAAAGACACTGAAAAAGACAAATCCGATGGTTGAAAAGCATATTTTCAGAAGCGTTGAAAATGTAAATCTTGATACGGTCATAGCATATAAGCAGAATGGCGAAAAACACAGTTTCCTTGAAAGATATGATGACAGTGAATAAAAAGTCTGTTTTTAAAGAAGCTTTTCTGAAGTCTGTTCCCATTATGTGCAGTTATTTTTTGTGAGCATGGCATACGGAATAATGATGGAAGACGCAGGTTTTCACTGGTATTATTCATTGCTTGCCAGCCTGACAATATATACAGGTGCGTTTCAATTTGTACTGATTACTTTTCTGAGCAGTGGGGCATCTCTGATAACTGTAGCGATTACAGCCTTTCTGATGAACAGCAGACAAGTATTTTACAGTCTTTCGTTTGTTTCGGAATTTCAGAAGATGGGAAGAAAGAAATGGTACATGGTTCACACGATGACCGATGAAACTTATGCTGTAAATTGTACCTTAAAAAAAGGTGAGCAGGACAGCAGGGATATTATGTTCCGGGTAGCACTGTTAAGCCGTTGCTACTGGATGATTGGGGCGGTGCTTGGCGGAATTATCGGGCAGTTGATACCTTTTGACCTTGAGGGAATAGATTTCTGTATGACGGCTTTGTTTGTGATTATCTTTATTGACCGGTGGGAGAAAAGCAATAATCATTTCCCTGCAATAGCCGGAATAATTGTTTCTGTAATATGTTTAATTATCTTCGGGGAAACGCTTTTTATGTTGCCGTCACTTATAATTGTGTCGGGAATACTTGTGCTTAGGAACAGTTTACAGGAGAAAAAGCCATGAAAGGAATAGTTATCACAATACTTATTTCTGCGGCAATTACTTTTCTGATAAGAGCTTTACCGTCTATATTCTTCAACGGGAGCAGGCAAATGTCCGAAAAAGTCAGAAAGCTTGGGTAAGTTCTGCCATCTGCGATAATGGCGGTGTTAATTGTTTATTGCCTGAAAGACAGCGAAATTTCCTCGAAACTGTTGTGCAAACTTGTAGCGGTTGTGGCTGTGGCAATAACTTACAAATGAAAACACAACACACTTATAAGTATTCTTATCGGGACTTTGTGTTATATGTTGCTCATAAGGGGAGTTCTGCTCTTTTGAAGTTAATGGGGGCGGGGGGGGGGGGGGGGCGGGCGGGGCGGGCGCGGGGGCGGCCGGGGGGGGTGGGCCGAGGGCGCGCGGG
>URWK01000061.1 GCA_900551505.1 uncultured Ruminococcus sp.
GGGGAAAAAAAAACCACAAAAAAAAAATGAAAAATATAGTAAAAAAAAAATAAATAAAAAAAAATAAATAAAAAAAAAAAAAAAATAAAAAAAAATAAATAAAAAAAAATAAATAATTATAATATATTAATAAAAAATCCATTATTAGCAGAAATAAAAAATAAATAAAAAGGGGTAAATTGTTATGGAAATCTTCTTCTTACCGTTACTTGCAGTAATCATGTTGGCACTTCCAGTTGCAGCAGTAATCAAAAAATACAAAACAGGTAAGCAGGCTAAAACAGCCTTGCTGGTAAATCTCGGTTCATTCTTTGCTGTACTTGCACTTGCAATGATTTTCCCTATCGGCGGTCTTGTATCAGCCGAAGCAACTACCGCAGTTGCAACAGCAGCAAGCGGAAGCGGTCTTGGATACATAGCAGCAGCACTTGCAACAGGTCTTGGCTCTATCGGATGTGGTATCGCAGTTGCAGCAGCAGCACCGGCAGCAATCGGAGCAGTAGCAGAAGAACCAAAAACTTTCTCAAAGGCTCTTATTTTCGTAGCACTTGGCGAAGGTGTTGCTCTTTACGGATTCCTTATTTCATTTATGATACTCAATAAGTTAGGTTGATGTTTTATGAAATTCTTTGTAATCAGTGATAATGTCGATACCCAACTTGGAATGAGACTGGCAGGAATAGAGGGTGTTGTGGCACACGAGCCTGACGAAGTAAAAAACGCTCTCGAAACCGCTATGAACAATAAGGAAATTGCAATAGTTCTTATGACTGAAAAGTTAGTGAAGCTTTGTGATGAGTTGGTCTATGACTTAAAGCTCAACAGAAAGAGTCCTTTAATAGTGGAAATTCCTGACCGTCACGCTACTTCACAAATTACAACAGCAATTTCAAGATATGTTCAGGAAGCGATAGGTGTTAAAATCTGAGTCGTGTATCTGAAAACCGTAATAACGGAAAAAATGAACAGCCCTGAAGGGCGGACAGTGTTTGCCTTGTAATGCATGGACTGTTCGCCCCGTTTTTTATATCGGGAAACGGGACTATAACCAACAGAAAAGAGGGAATTTTTATGGCAGATAACTATACAGAAAATCTTAACAGATTTGTGACCGCCATTAATGGCGAAGTCGATGCAAAGACAAAAGAAATCCTCGCAGAAGCAAGAGATGAACGAGAAAGAATGATAGCCGAGGCGGAAGACAAGGCTCTTGAAGATGCTTACAGCGAAATTCAGGCAGAGGTAAAAAAGATTACCGCAAAGTATCAGAGAATTTATGCACAGGCTGAACAGGACACCAGAAGGGAAGTCCTTATCCACAGGGAACAGCTTTGTGATACTCTTTTTAAAAATGTCGAAAAGAAAATAGAGGAATTTGTAAACTCCGAAAAATATCAGTCCTACCTGCTTTCAAGACTTGAAGGCGTAGAAATTACAGACGATACAGTTATTCTTGTTTCAAAGAGGGACTTCAGCAAATACAAGAGTGCTTTAAACCTTCACACAGGCGGACGCTGTAAAATAAAAGAAGACAGTTCTATTGAGTTCGGCGGATTGTCAATTCTCTATGAAAATTCTTCAATGTTACTCGAAAAGACCATTGACAGCGACTTTTCAGAGGAGAAAAAACAGTTCAGCTCAAAATATAAGTTTTAAGTGAGAAGGGGTGAAGAATAATGGAAACAAGCAATAACAAGGTTTATTCAATCAATGGTTCTATTGTCAAGGTTCGTGATACAAAAGATTTCGCAATGTACGAAATGGTTTATGTCGGCGAAAAGAGATTAATCGGTGAAGTTATCGGTGTAAATGAACAGCTTACCACAATTCAGGTTTATGAAGGCACGACAGGCATGAAAGTCGGTGAACCGGTATTCGGCACAGGTTCTCCGATGTCTGCAACTCTTGGCCCTGGAATTATCTCAAATATCTTTGACGGTATCGAAAGACCGCTCAGACAGATTGAAAAAGTTTCAGGTGCGTTTATCGCTGACGGTGCAAATGTAAGTTCACTTGATACAGAAGTTAAATATGACGTTACACTTACCGTAAAAGTAGGCGATAAACTTGAACCAGGTCAGGTATATGCAACTTGTCCGGAAACTCATGTAATCAAGCATCACTGTATGCTTTCACCGCTTATCAAAGGCGGAGAAGTTACCTGGGTAGCTCCGGACGGTCAGTACACTATAAACGATGTCGTTTGTAAAATAAAAACCGCTAAGGGCGAAGACGTTGAACTTACACTTTGTCAGAAATGGCCTATCAGACAGGCAAGACCAATTTCCGAAAGAATGATTATTTCAAAACCTCTTATCACAGGTCAGCGTGTAATTGATACTATTCTCCCGATTGCAAAGGGCGGAACAGCCGCTATTCCGGGCGGTTTCGGTACAGGGAAGACCATGACACAGCACCAGCTCGCAAAGTGGTGTGATGCCGATATTATAGTCTACATAGGTTGCGGAGAACGTGGAAATGAAATGACACAGGTTCTTGAAGAATTTTCGGAACTTATCGACCCTAAGACAAACAGAGCATTGACAGACAGAACTGTTCTTATTGCAAACACTTCAAATATGCCGGTTGCAGCCCGTGAAGCTTCAATTTATACGGGAATTACACTTGCGGAATATTACAGAGATATGGGCTATCACATTGCGATAATGGCAGACTCAACTTCAAGATGGGCAGAAGCTCTCCGTGAACTTTCCGGACGACTCGAAGAAATGCCGGCAGAAGAAGGCTTCCCGGCTTACCTCCCTTCAAGGCTTTCAGAATTCTACGAAAGAGCAGGTTATGTAAAGACCCTTAATGACAGAGAAGGTTCTGTAACAATCATCGGTGCGGTATCTCCGCAAGGTTCGGACTTCTCAGAACCTGTTACACAGAATACAAAGAGATTTGTACGTTGTTTTTGGGCTTTGGATAAGGCTCTTGCATATGCACGTCACTATCCGGCTATCAACTGGAATATGAGTTACAGCGAATACATGGACGACCTCAGCGACTTTTACGAAACCGTTTCACCTGACTTCCTCAGTTACAGACAGCAGATTTCAAACCTGCTCATTGAAGAAAACAAGCTTATGGAAATTGTAAAACTTATCGGTTCGGACGTTCTTCCTGACAATCAGAAGCTCACAATCGAAATCGCAAGAGTTATCCGTGTTGGTTTCTTACAGCAGAACGCTTATCACAAGGACGATACTTATGTACCGCTTGAAAAGCAGTTTCTTATGATGGGTGCTATTCTTCACCTTTACCATAAAGCCAGCGAAGCAATCGAAAAAAATATTCCGATAAGTGCGGTTCTTGAAACAGGTATCTTTGAAAAGATTATCAAAATAAAGTATGATATACCGAATGACAAGCCTGAAATGTTCAAGGAATATGACGAAGAAATCGACGAAGTGTTTGAACGCCTTATGGCAGAACAAGGCGAATAAAGGGGGACTTTGAAATGAGTTTACAGTATATCGGACTTAGCGAAGTAAATGGCCCGCTTGTAGTTCTTGATAAAGTAAGCGGAGCAGGATATGACGAAGTAGTTGAAATTCATCTTGATGACGGTACAGAGAGAATAGGTAAGGTCGTTGAAATTGAAGGCGATAAGGTCGTTCTTCAGGTTTTTGAAGGTACAAAGGGACTTTCACTTACAAATACAAAGACAAGATTTACAGGTCATCCGATGGAAATGCCTTTGTCGGAAGAATTGCTCGGCAGAGTTTTCAATGGTGCGGGAAAGCCTATTGACAATCTCGGTGACATCTACCCTGAAAAGTTCGCAGACATTAACGGTAAGCCTCTTAATCCGGTTTCGAGAACTTACCCGAGAAACTATATCAGAACAGGTATTTCATCAATCGACTGCCTTATGACACTTATCAGAGGTCAGAAGCTTCCGATTTTCTCAGGTTCGGGTCTTTCACACAACAAGCTTGCCGCTCAGATAGTAAGACAGGCGAGAATTTCAGAAGACAGCGGAGAAAAATTCGCAGTAGTATTTGCCGCTATGGGTGTTAAGAATGACGTAGCGGATTACTTCAAAAAGAGTTTTGCGGACAGTGGAGTTCTCCAGAATGTTGTAATGTTCCTTAACCTTGCGAATGACCCGATTATCGAAAGAATCCTTACCCCAAGATGTGCATTGACAGTTGCGGAATATCTCGCATACGAAAAGAATATGCACATTCTGGTAATCATGACCGATATCACTTCATATTGTGAAGCACTCCGTGAATTTTCATCTTCAAAAGGTGAAATTCCTGCGAGAAAAGGTTATCCGGGTTATCTTTATTCAGACCTTGCATCACTTTATGAGAGAGCGGGCGTTATAAACGGTGCTTCCGGAAGCGTTACACAAATTCCGATTCTCACGATGCCGAATGATGATATTACGCACCCGATACCTGACCTTACGGGATACATTACAGAAGGTCAGATAGTTCTTGACAGAAACCTTGAACAAACGGGATATTATCCGCCTGTTTCGGTTCTTCCGTCACTTTCAAGACTTATGAAGGACGGTATTGGTGAAGGTTACACCAGAGCCGACCACTCCGCAGTTTCAAACCAGTTGTTTGCCGCTTACGCAAAGGTTCAGGACGCAAGGTCACTTGCTTCCGTTATCGGTGAAGAAGAACTTTCCCCGATAGACAAGGCTTATATGGCATTCGGCGTTCAGTTTGAAAAGCACTTCATTTCACAAGGTTCGGATGAAAACAGAACTATTGACGAAACACTTGACCTCGGCTGGGATTTGCTTTCACTTCTCCCGATGTCCGAACTCGACAGAGTAGACGAAAAACTGCTTAAAGAAAAATATAACCCTGAGAGAGCAAAACGCTTTATCGAATAACGTAAAAGGGGGATATAGAAATGGCTGAACAGATTTTCCCGACAAAAGGTAACTTGCTCAATGCGAAAAAATCTCTTTCACTTTGTCAGCTTGGCTATGAACTGCTCGACAGAAAAAGAAATATCCTTATCCGTGAAATGATGCAACTTATTGACACTGCAAAGTCTATCCGTGGTTCTATCGAAGACACTTACAAAGATGCTTACAGTGCCTTGCAGGACGCAAATATAACACTCGGACGTATTGACGCAATCGCACAGTCAGTACCTGTTGAAAATGGCGTTAATGTAACATACAGAAGCGTAATGGGGGCTGAAATTCCGAAAGTAAGCCTTGAAAAAACACCGCTTAAACTTTCGTATGGTCTTTATGCCACAAATTCTCCGCTCGACAAAGCATATATTTCATTCGCAAAGGTTAAAGAAATGACGGTTGTACTTGCGGAAGTCGAAAACAGTATTTACAGACTTGCAACTTCCATAAAGAAAACTCAGAGGAGAGCAAACGCCCTTAAAAACATTCTTATTCCGAAGTTCAAGGGTATTGTAAAGTTCATCAGTGATAACCTTGAAGAAAAAGAACGTGAGGAATTCTCAAGACTTAAAGTTATCAAGGTTCAGAAAATAAATGCTCAGTTGCGTAAAGAAAAATACGCAAAAGAAGAGCTTATGAAAAAGCAGGCAAATTAAAATTTTCATGTTGTATTTTTCGGGTTTTATCTTCACTCTTTGAAGATAAAACCCGAATTTTTATCCGCATACCATACAAAAAAGTTTAGCGAAAAACGCCTTGATTTTGCGTTGTTTACAAATCTCTTTTTGTTACGGAAAATCCACAAATAGCAGTATATTTCAAAATAAATATCTGATATACTTTTGATTGCTTTACAAGGATTTTATCTAAATTTTAAAAAGGGGGATTTTCTATGACAAAAGACATGACAAACGGTAGTCCGCTGAAACTTATCATAGCATTCTGTCTGCCGCTTGTGTTCGGAAACTTCTTTCAGCAATTCTACAACATGGTCGATACTATCATTGTAGGAAAGTTTGTCGGCGTAAATGCTTTGGCAGGAGTCGGCTCAACCGGTAGTATTCAGTTTATGGTGCTTGGTTTTGCGATAGGCGTGTGCAGTGGCTTTTCGATAAACATTGCACAGAGTTTCGGAGCAGGCGACACGAAGCTTATGCGTAAGTACATTGCGAACTCCGCATATCTCAGCGTTGCAGTAACTTTGGTGCTTACTGCTGTTACAGTTACTTTCACAAAACCTATTCTCAGAATTATGCAGACTCCTGACGAAATTTTTAATGATGCATACAATTATATAATTGTAATTTTCATAGGTATTTTTGCAACAATGTTTTACAACATCCTTTCCGGAATACTTCGTGCATTGGGCGACAGCAAGACACCGCTTATATTTCTGATTATTTCATCGGTTATCAATGTAGTGCTTGACCTTGCGTTTATCCTCAAGTTCAACATGGGTGTAATGGGAGCAGGTGTTGCAACGGTTCTTGCACAGGCAATTTCAGGATTTCTCTGTCTGCTTTATATGAAGAGAAAATTTGAAGTGCTTCACTTTGAAAAAGATGAGTTGACACTTGACGGAAGATGCTGTAAAAGACTTCTCGCAATCGGTTTACCTATGGCACTTCAATTTTCGATAACCGCTATTGGTTCAATAATTCTTCAAACCGCTGTAAACTCACTTGGTGCGGGAATTATAGCTGCTGTAACTGCCGCCGGAAAAATTCAGCTTATGGTTACTCAGCCTATGGAAACGCTCGGAATTACAATGGCTACATATTGCGGTCAGAACCTCGGAGCAAGAAAGTTCGAGAGAATTAAGAAAGGTATCAGACAATCATCAATTCTTTCCGTATGCTATTGTATACTTGCGTGTATGTTTGTTTCGTTCCTTGGTCAATACATTGCACTTTGGTTTCTCGACTCGAAGGAAACGCAAATTATTTCCGACACAGTATATTTCCTCAGAATAAACGCAATCTTCTATCCTGTTCTTGGAATTTTGTTTATTTTCAGAAATTCACTTCAGGGCATGGGTTACAGCTTCCTTCCGATGATGGCAGGAGTAAGCGAACTTGTGGCAAGGGCATTGGTATCATTCGGATTTGTTTCGATATTCGGATTTAATGCGGTTTGTCTTGCAAGCCCTGTGGCATGGATTTTTGCAGATGCTTTGTTGCTGACAACTTACTTTATAAAGATGAAGCAACTTAAAGTACAGCTTGAACATCATGAAGTAACTGAACCTGACGAAAATGTTGTCAGGGCGTAAATTAAAATATAATGAATTCGGGGGGGCCCGAGAAAAAGTTTTTTGTGGGCACCCCAAAATTATTTATTTTTTTTATAATATTTTAATTATTTATTTTTTTTTTTTTTTTTTTTTAAAAA
>URWK01000062.1 GCA_900551505.1 uncultured Ruminococcus sp.
AGTTCCAACTTTACAAGTGATTCGTCAAAATATCCGCATAAGTAAGGAATAAATGCAACTTCGTATTTCGTAAAGTCTGTGTCCTGATAGTATTTCGCTATCTTTGCCGGAAGTTCATCAACGCTTCTGTATACATTGTATCCCGGAACATAGTCTTCATCTGTTTCATAATTTCCGACTACAACAGGGTTTGAATATTCGACTTCTGTTTTTTCAGGTTCAGTCAATTTGTCCTTACTTGTATTTTCGTTTCTTCTGTACACCGAGAAATTATTGTATCCGCTTATATTGTAACTCTTGTCAACGCTGAATACAATTGCCCTGTATGTTGTTATATTGTAAAGTGAATCGTAACCTTGCCAGTCACATTCGACATTTACAAAAAATTCTGTGTCTGTTGCCCTTAAATTTTCAAATGTGTCGTCAAACATTAAACCCTCGCAAGGAACTTGTATTACTTCCTGAGTGCTGAAATCCGTATCGCCGAAAGCATGAACAAATTTTTCCGGAAGCTCATCCTTACTTGTATAAACCTTCATTTCTGTCGGTTCTTCATTGTATGAATACACACCGTTATAAATTCTTGCTTTTGTTACAGGAATTTCTTCGGCATTTGCATTTTCGGGGGTCATTTCACCAGGCAAGTCATATACGGAAATAATCTTCATTCCGCCCTCATCCCGTGTCGGTATTTCGGCACTTACAACGCTTGTTGCACTTACTGCAAGGCATATTGCAAGCACTGATGAAATAATTCTTCTCATAAATTTCACTTTCATAATCTTTCACCTCATTTTAAATTTACCCGAATATTCTCTTATTCTACGATTGCCTTTGCAATAATCATAAGGTCGAGAATATTTGATTTTCCGTCACCGTTTACATCAAAACTGTATTTTTTATCTATCGCACCGACAATGAATTGTGCCGCTGCCATAAGGTCACGCACGTCAACTTTTCCGTCACCGTTCAAGTCTGCTTCTTCTGTTATCGAAGGTGTCGAAGTTACTGTTGTAGTTGTGGAGTCTGGGGCATCAGTGGTATCTGTAACAGATGTAGTTGTATGTATAATGTCCTTGCTGTTTACGCTGATTTTTTCACATTCTTCAACCATCTGATTTTTGATATTGTTATCGTTCGGAATTGTGAACACTGCAAGCTTGCGTACCCTGAGAGCAGGTATTTCATCATATTCGCCCCAGTCGCATTCAAGGTCAAGTTTAAGTGTCTTGCCCTGTACTGTTACGGCTTTAAGGGTTTCGTCGTAGTATTTTCCGTCTATCTGAACAGCAATAACCTTTTCCTTGTCAAAGTCTGTATCGCCGAACATTTCTGTAAGTTCTTCCGGAAGTTCTTCTGCTGTATGGTATGCGTAAATTCTGTATACTCCGGTTGCGTTTCTGCTGAAATCTATAAAGTCATTGATAACTGCTGATTTTCCGAACTCTATTTCATAACTTTCTTCTGTATCTGTGGAAGTTGTGGTTTCAGTTGTAGTATCAGTATCAACAGTAGTCTGACCCTTATTCACACTTTCAATATGTATGTTTGCACTTTCAAATGTGCTGAGATTGTATTTCTTGTCAACACTGAAAGCAACCTTTCTGAAAGCTGCTATAGCCGGTATTGTGGTATTGCCTTCCCAGTCGCTTTCAAGGTCAACATACATTGCTTTGTCTGATGCTCTTACTCCGGCAAGTGTTTCTTCAAAGTACAGACCTACATAAGGAACAACGATTACTTCTTCCTTTGAGAAGTCTGTGTCTGCAAAGAAATCTTTAAGGTCGTCCGGAAGTTCTTCCGCACTCTGATATGAACGGTTCTTGCGATATTGTTCATTGTTATCGTAATTACTTGGGAGAACTACATACTTGTTGAACGGAACTGATTTGATGTCTTTATCTGATGTAGTTGTAGTTGTATCCTTTGGAGTAGTCGTGGTTGGCAGTGTGGTTTCATGTATGTCCTTAATAACCGTATTGCCACGTTTGCAAGTTTCACCGATACTATATTTTCTATCAACTGCAAATACCGCTGTTCTTTTGACCATTATTGTCTGTACTGTCTGACCCTCAGCCCAGTAACGTTCAAGGTTGAGTTTAAGTTTGCCGTCCTGCATCAATGATACGGATTTCAGGCTTTCTTCCGGATATGCTCCAACATAAGGCACTGCAATTACTTCCTGCTTTGTGAAGTCAATATCCTTAAAGTAATCTGCAATTTCTTTCGGAAGTTCATCGGCAGTCTGATATGAATAAACATCTGTTTCTCCTCTGTAATATATATCAAGACCTGTATAATCAGAAACTATAACAGACTTTGTGAATGGGATTTTCGTTTCTTCGTCAGCGTTCTTTCCTGTGGAAACCGAAGTAGTATCATCAGTAACCGGAACAGTTGTATCAATCGTAGGTACTGTGGTTACATCTGTTCCGACAATGTCCTTTATAACAACTTCTGCCTCTGAGCAGTTTTCGATTACGCTGTTCTTGTCAACTTCAAACACTGCTATTTTTGCAACAGCTATTTCAGGAAGTGTTGTTTCATCACCCCAGTCGCAATCCGTTTTCAGTGTGACAGAATTTGTTCCCTCATTATACACAACGTCAGTAAGATTTTCCGCAAAGTATCTGCCTATGTAAGCAACCACAACTACATCTTTCTTTGAGAAATCTGTATCCTTGAAGTAGCGTGAAAGTTCTGTATCAAGTTCACTGCTGTCCTTATATGTGTAAATGTTTCCTGTTTCGTAATCTCCGAAAGAATTATTCAGAATTACGGCATTACTGAATTTCACTGTTCCGGGGCTTGTTGTGGCTGAAGTCATTGTTGTATCTTCTGTATCTACAGTTGTAACAGGTGTTGTAGTTGTTTCTTCATTGAGAACCATTGTCTGCATAGATTTTGTAACTTCACGGTTTCCGTAGTCTTCCCTGCTCATTCCTGCCACAAGATACCATCTGCTCGGCGGAGTAAGGGCTGTTGTTCTCGGGTTCGACATATCAATGAAGTCTGTCAACTGAATTTCAATCTTATCATCTGTGTTGATGAATACATTTGTCGGAGTGTGGAGCAGGTAATAATAGTAATAAGTCATGTCATAACATACTACTACATTTTCCTTGAAATAGTCTGCTGTGTAGTAATTCTTCTCTGCGATTTCTGCCGGAAGTTCATCAATACTTGTCGCAACGATAACCTTGTCGGCTTCTTCCGTGTCCGTGTTGCTTCTTACAGTCTTAACTTCCGTGTCAATTTTCTTAACTGCATTGTCAGGAAGTGAAACTGACGGATATTTTGTTGTTGTAACTGCTGTTGCGGTTGTCGGATTTTTGAAATGTTCCGCAAATACTGCCTGTGATGTGAAACACATTGCAACGGCAAGGATTCCTGCTGTTATCTTGTTAAATTTTTTCATAATTATCTCTCCTTTTTTTATAAGGTTTTTTCAACTCTGTACTTTCTATACCCTGCAACATAAAGTTTTGCTACAAATTTTTCAGAAAAATTTATTCCGTATATAAGAAAATTCAGAATATCCATGTTTCACAACTGGGAGGTATGCAAAATCAGAGAGAGAACGGATATTCTGAAAATTTCCACAAAATATATAATAATTAATCTGAATGCAGATTGTCAGGCAAATGACTCAACAATCTTTATAACTGTGTCATATTCTATGTTCTTCGTGCTAAGACGGTAAAGCATATTCCCGTCAAGGAATTTTACACTGTAACCGTCATCCTGCTCAGAAATTACAGTATCCCTTCCTGCTATGTCAAGTCTTGTGATATTATCGTCATCTTCCATACTTAAATAAGCACTCATCTGTGTAACATATTCTTCAATGGAAATGTCAAGCGACTGGTCATCATCAGTGTAGATAAACTGATTGAAATTTGAACATTCGGATGCTATATTTTCAGGGTTATAGCTTGAAAAGAATCCTTGAAAACCTGTTTCATCCTGCAAAGTTGTTTCTTCTATACAGTTTTCTGTTGTCTGTGTATCGGTTAATTCGGTTTCAACAGATGTTACAGCAGTTTCTGTTTCACTCTGCGAATCTGAAATTTCCGTTACTGTTGTACTTTCCTGAACGGTAACAGGGTTATTCACTGCTACAAGCTTCAGTTCAGAAGGGATATATGATGGAGTCATTACGCTCATTCCGTTACTGTTACAAACGGTCTTGATTCCGTAAGGGTCTTCCTCGGACTTAGGAAGACTGATTTCAGGACTTTCAACGGAAGATACAGATGATTGCGGTAAATCTATTTTCTTCGTACCTTGTGAAAACAACACAACATTTGAAGCTATCAGCATAAGCCCTGCCACACAAGCCGCCATATATTTTACATATGGCAAAACTGTAAAAGAACTCCGCTTTATACCTGTCCTCTTTATCTCTGCTATATTATCCTCAATTTCTTCATCGGACAATACATCATTGTTTCCGGAGAACTCCATAATAAATTCGTTAAGTTCATCTATCAAATCAAAATCCTGTTCGTCAAACGGCTTCATCAATTCCTCATCAAGCCTTTTTTCCAACGCTGTATAGGAGATAACGCCGTCTTTTATGTCCTTTATTAAATTTTCTATCTTATGGCTCATAAAAACAACCTCCTATATTATAAATGTAACCGGCTATAAGAAATCTGACTTCTATTTTTTATAAATCTGCCGGATTTTTATTAATTATTTTTTAATTCAACTTATCCTCAATTTTTTTGAAAGCTTTAATTTTATTCTGCTCGCCCTCTTATACACCGCTGTTTCTGAAATTCCGAATATCTTCGCAAGATTTTTAACCGGTATTTGCTGTATGTAATATTTGTCGGCAAAATCCCGGTCATCTTCTTCAAGTAATTCAAGTATTTCATTCCGCTCAAGCTTTGAGAAACCATCATCATGTGCGGTAAGAGTGTTTTCATAATCGTCTATGTTTTCGGTTTGCTTTTTTGCATTTACCCTGACATAGTTCTTAACTACGAAACTTGCCGTCTGATAAAGCCACGGCCGTATTTGTTCAAGGTCTTCAAGTGTATCCATTTTCTTAAATAACGTCATGAAAACTTCCTGAGTACAATCTTCTGCGGATTCTTTATTTTTTCCGAGCTGAACAAAACAGTAATTAAAAATCGAACGGTAGTATTTTCGGGCAATCTCATCGAAATTGTCTTTATTTTTATTACTTTTCACTTATTAATACACCTCCCGTTTTTATTTCGGCAGGATAAAACCATTCTGAAATAAATCAGATTTTTATAATAATCCTTTATAATATAAATGTATGGAACATTGCGGTTTCTGACTTAACTTTTATGAATTTTCTGTTATATTTCAGATGTTTTTTGTTTAACCTAAACTTTCTTTATCAAGATTATATTCACATATTGTTATTGCATTGTATAAGAATATTGCGTTAAAATAAAGTAAACAAACGTATAAAGGGGGTTTTGTTATGTCAAAACAAAGTCGTTTCAAAACGGTTCTAAGCATACTTTCTATTGCAATAATCATTTTTGGGATTTTCCTGACAATCCATCCTGCCATATCATTAAAAATTGTAGGCTATATTTTCGCTGTAATTGCGGTCTTCAATGGTCTTTCACGAATTTCAGGACATTTCTCAAGTGAGTTTTTCGGTGTAACTTACAGATTTGACTTTATACACGGAATAATTTCAACAATTATCGGTATCATTGCATTTTTCATCCCTCAGAGCGTAAGTGCATTTCTCCCAGTAGTAATTGGTATATATATACTTGCCGAAAGCATTTTCAGAATACAGTCATCTCTTGAATTCAAGAAAGCAGGTTACGGAAAATGGTTTTTCGATATGCTTCTCGGAATACTGTTTGCACTTCTGGGGATAGTTATTATAATAAATCCTTTTAACACTATGGTTCTCGCAACACGAATCATAGGAATAGCACTTATCTGTGCGGGCGTGTTCCAGCTTGTCACAACTCTCTACATTTCATCAAAAGTCGATGCGATGTTGCCTGTCGATGCGGAATCGGAAGTGGTTGAAAACAGCCCGACCGCCATTGACCATAAGGAAAAATAAACCTCTCTGAATCCTTAAATTGTCGTTGTTTTTATGAAACAGCGACAATTTTTTATGCTTGTATTTATGCATAATTTTTTGGCATATTGTCAACAAAAACCGTGCATTTTCTCAGGATATATGATATAATGGTTTTATCAATATTTTATTCAGGGGGAGAAGTATGCAAAAAAAATTTCTGCGTCTTTTTTTGTCAATGACGGCTTTGATTTTATGTATTTTTGTTTTACCTTATTCAGACGTTTCTGCGGAAGAAGGTTTCAGACCTGTAACGGGTATGGAATTTCTTTCGGTTTCAAAGGACACTATGACTTTTGATATTCTTAATAAGCACATTCTCCGTCAGGGCTACCTTTCGGAAGGCTTTGATGCAAATGATAATGAAAATTCACTTGACATCATGGACAGTTATATGCTGAAACAAATTGCTCTCGGTCAGACCGCCACATCAGATACTATTTACGGTATTGACGTTTCACGCTGGCAAGGTAATATCAATTGGGCTTCCGTACGTTCAACAAATGTTTCATTCGTTATGTTCCGTGCAGGTTACGGAAAGAGCATTGACCCGAAATTCTATGAATACATAAACGGAGCAAAAAGTTACGGGTTTGACTGCGGTATCTATTGGTTCTCTTACGCAACCACAGTTGAAGAAGCAGTTGAAGAAGCCGAAAAATGCATAGACACCATCAAGGATTACAAACTTGAATATCCGATAGTTTTCGACTATGAATATGATTCCATGCGTGAAATAAAAGATACCGTAACACCTGCTCTTGTAACGGATATGGCTGTAGCCTTTATGGACACGCTTGAACAGAACGGCTATTATGCTATGTACTATTCAAACCGTGACTTCATTGACCACTGGTTTGACGGTGAAAGAATGAAGTCATATGATTTCTGGTATGCCCGTCCGAGAGAAAATGCTCCCGACCTTAAATGCGGTATCTGGCAATATTCATTTACCGGTTCTATAAGCGGTATAAATGCCGAGGTAGACCTTGACGTGTCCTATAAGGATTATCCTGCGATAATGAAAAAGGCTCACCTCAATGGCTACTAATCTATGATACCATAATTCTATCAATTTGTAAATAGCAGGTGTGCCATCTGCTTGAATCAGTTTCAAGGGGGGGGGGGGGGGGCTGGTGGTTTGTTCTGACGACCCGGTACCCTCAATGCGGGGTG
>URWK01000063.1 GCA_900551505.1 uncultured Ruminococcus sp.
ATATTTTTTAATTTATTATTTATTTTTTTTTTTTTTTTTTTTTTTTTTTTTTTTTTTTAAAAAAAAATTTTTTTTTTTTTTGGGGGGGGCCCCCGGGGGGGTGCGCGCGGGCCCCCCCCCCCGAAACTTCCATTAAAGGAAAACTGCCTTAGAATTTAAGTTCTATCGCCTGTCCCAGACCGAAAGAATAAACTATTGCGTGTGAAACGTTCTTTCGTTCAGTCTGTTCAAGTGCGTATTTATATATTTCAAGCTGTCTTGAATATTCTTCCGCAAGGGCTTCTGCCGATTCTGTATAATCCGTCTTGTAGTCGACTACAACAAGGCTTCCGTTTTCCTCAAATGCAAGGTCAACAATACCCTGAACCATTCCGTCAGTTCCCTTGTACTTTTCCGTAAGTTCGTCATTCATTCCGAGGTCACTTATCTTCACAAGGAATTTTCTTTCTCGGAGTATCTCTGAAGACTTCTTTATTCTGCTGAAAAGCGGACTTCTGAAAAATACCGCAAGTCGCTTATGATTTATTACTTTTCCCTGACTTTCCGTAAGAATACCCATTGAAACAAGTCTTTCTGCTTCTGAAACGCTGTCCGTTTCCGCATTATCAAAATCCGCATACTGCATGAACAAGTGAAGTGCCGTACCACGTTCAGCACCTGTCATGCTCTGGTTTTCAGAAATAAATTTAGGTCTTTTAAGAGCTGAAACAAATTCTTCTTTTCCGCCTTTCGCAATCTCTGAAACCGTAAGCTTTGCAGGAAGTTCCGAAAGCCTCGTATCGTAAGTTGTCATAAACATTCTTTTAAGTTCTCTAACTGTATTCATGTCCGGTTCGGCATAGAATTTTCTGATATTCTCCTGTTCCTCTGCGGTATCAGTTTCTTCCTGCTCCTGCGGTTCAAAAATCCTGTAGTCAACAGAAAATCCGCTGTCATCCTGAGGGAAAGGCTTTATGTGAAATCTCTCCCAAATCTTTTCTGCGTCTTTTCTTATGAGCAGGCTCATAACTATCCAGTCCTGAAGCGATTTCGCATTTCCTGCAAGCTGTGAAGTAATTCCGCTTTCGCTCCTGATACATTCCGCAATATTCTTTATCCTGCTCACCTTGTCATCTGAAACGTCAAGCGTAATAAACAATTTTTCTTTTGCCCTTGTCATAGCGACATACAACAATCTCATTTCTTCATTTACCGCAATTTCCGAATTAAGTTCGCTGATTTCCTTGTACTTCATCGTTTCAAATTTTGTAAGTAACGTCTTGTCAAGCAGTTTAAAGCCTATTCCACTTTCTTCGTTTATCTGCATACAAGTATTCTTATCCTTATTGTTAAAAGAAGCTGTTGTATCTGCAAGGAACACAAACGGATATTCAAGCCCTTTCGACTGGTGAATATTCCTGATTGAAACGCAGTCTTCCGAAACTGTGACGGTTGAAGCCCTGTCCAAATCCTCATTTGTTTCAACAAGCCTGTCAATATATCTTATAAAGCCTGAAAGCCCTCCGTTGTTATTCTGCTCGTAACTCCTGACATATTCAAGCAGAAGTCTGAGATTGGCTTTTTTCTGTTCGCTGTCCTTGTATACCTGCATGACTGAAAGGAAGTCCGTTGAAGCATATATTTTTCTTATAAGCCCCTCTATTGTCGAAGTTGCCGAAATCATTCTTAAATCCGAAATTGTAGCATATACTTCAAGGGCTTTTCGTGCAGTTGTTTCGGCTACCGGTGAAGCTTGTCTGATATATTCCGTTTCTCCGTTTTCTGAATTTGTAACTTTTGTATATTCTTCTTCACACGCCGACTTGCAAAGTGCATAATAAAGATTTTTCGTTCTGTCGGTAAGCCTGATTTCCGCAACTTCATCAGCCGTCATTGCGAACATCGGAGAAAACATTACCGCTGACAAAGCCGTGTCAAGCAAAGGATTGTCAACTACTCTTAAAAGATTAAGCAAAAGTGAAATTTCCCTTGACTTCAGATAACCTGCTTTCTCCTGCTTCTGAGAGAGAATTTTCAGTTTGTCAAGTTCGTCCGAATAGACTTCCATAGGGCTGTTTCTTCTCATAAGTATACAGAAATCGCTCGGTCTGCACTTTCTTAAAGTTCCGTCAGACTCCGTAACCGGATAACCGCTTTTAAGCATTTCATTTATGGTTTCCGCAATAATCCGTGCATATTTTTCCTGCATGAACATTATTTCAGTATTGCGACTTTCATTTATATTCGGGAAACTTATGACCTGCACAAGCATTTCCTGCTGATTGTATTCAATATCTCCGGTTTCCCTGCTCATAATATGCGAGAACACAAAGTTTACGAAATTAATTACGCCATCGGAGCTTCTGAAATTTCTGTTAAGCCTTACATATGAATTGTGTGAAGCCTTCGGTGGATAAGGTTCAGAAATGTTCATTGTTTCTATGAAGATTTTCGGATTGGCACGTCTGAATGAATAAATCGACTGCTTTATGTCGCCCACCATGAACATATTGTAACCCGGAATATCTGCGTCTCCGTCTTTTGAAAGCATCTTGAAAATGAGTTCCTGATTTCTGTTAGAGTCCTGAAATTCGTCAATCATGATAGTTGTGTAATATTCCGAAAGCTCCTTTGCGAAAGGGGTCTTTACAATCCGTCCGTCATCTTTCAGTTCCGCAAGCAGTCTTACCGCAAGCTGTTCGGCATCACCGAAACCGATAATATTTTTTTCAACTTTCACTTTCCATATCATTTTCGTAAGTTCCGCCATAAGACTTCTGATTATGGGCATTATTTCGGAATATATTCTCTCATCTCTGCTAAGGTCAATATCCTGTATTTCGCCGAAAAGTTCCGACCAGTCTTCTTTATAGCTGTCTCGCAAATCCTTTATGCGTTCCGACTTTAAAGCAGTTTCCTCATCGTCCTTCGTACTTTTAATATTAAGTCTTGAAGCAAATGTTATATCATCAACTTTAAGTCTTTCGGCAGGCATAATATTTTCGTTACTCAAAATCTCATACGCCTTTTCAAGTTGTTCGTATTCCGCCTTTATTGCCTCCGCAACTTTCGTCTTGTCTGCTTCTTTCGCTGACCTGTATGCCTGTCCGGCATTTATAAGGATTGATTTAAGCTTTGAAACCGCTATTTCCGTGAAGTTTTCTGTAAGCTTTTCTCTGCTGTCGGTCTGTGTAGCTCTTTCAAGCCACTTTTCACCGAACGGTATTGACATGAGAAACTTGTAAAGAGGAAAGATAACTTTTGTTTCAAGTTCGTCATCGCTCTTTTCGCAGAACCAGTTATAGAGAATATCCATCTTATCGGGATTTTCCTTATATTCCTTTTCAATCAGTTCTTCAATGCACTTTTTCACAATTATAATTTCTTCTTTTTCGTCAGCCATTCTCACACCTGCCGAAATATCAAGCGTCTTCAGATTTTCTTTTATCATACTAAAGCAGAAAGAATGTATCGTTGAAATTTTCGCACTCGGAAGCATTGCCTGCTGACGCTGTAACCAGATATTCTGTGGGTACTGTTCAATCTGTTCCGAAAGCACCGCAGAAAGTCGCTGTTTCATCTCGGAAGCTGCATTTCTTGTGAATGTAACTACTATCATTGTTTCGGCAGGTATCTTGTTTACCGTATCGGAAAGTTGCCTGAGCAGTCTTTCCACCAGCACGGAAGTTTTTCCGCTGCCTGCGGCGGCTGAAACTATTACGGAAGCGTTCTCCGCATTTATAGCCGTAAGTTGTTCATTTGTCCACTGTGCCATTTTCTTTAATCCTCCTGCTCATCAAGCATTTTCTTAAATTCCTTAATATCCTGCTTTACTATTTTTCTGCTTTGTCTTGAAGGAACATTTCCGCAGACTTCATTGTATACGCAATAACGGCAGGTGTCTTCGGGATTAAGCGGATTGGCTGAAATATCTCCGTTATAAAGTCTTTCCGCAATATCGGTAACGGTCTTTTTGATAAGCTTGTTCAGCTTTTCGAACTGGCAGGCATTGAGTACAGAACCTTCACTTCTTGAACTAAGTTTTGAAATGCCGTTTTTATCGGGCTTGTTGAAGGTAATCGGAATATATATCCCAAGGGCGTTACTTTCCATAGCCGTAATTACATCTCTGTCTTCAAGAACGAGTCCTTTCATTCTGTAATGTTTGTTTTTCGTTTCCTCAACGGTCTTATTTCCTTCATTTTCACATTGGAGGGCGGAAGCAGGCATATACAGAACACCGGCAGGCTTTGCGAAGTCATACTTGCCGAACTTGTCGGTAATCGAGAACAGATAAATAAGCATCTGCATATTAATCCCGTAAATAAGATTTGTTAGTGAAAATTCCTGTTTGCCTGTCTTGTAGTCGATAATTCTCACAAAGGTTTGTCCGTTATGCGAATAGGTGTCCACTCTGTCAATCTTGCCTGTAATTATTACTTCAATTCCGTCCTTTGTTTTAAGTCGCATCGGCTTTCCTGCACCTGACTTTTCGTCAATCTCAAGTTCAAATTCCGCAGGCACAAAACCGGATTGTGAAAATTCATTCTGTATATGCATTTCAAGTTCTGTTATATCGTCCGAAATTCTTTCGTAAGCCTTTTCAAAACGCTTTGTCTTTCCGAAATCTCCTCCGAGTTCCTCAGCTTTATATGTGTCAAGGTATCCGTTTATTTTCGCCTTTAAATCCTGCTTTGACCTTGAAATAAATTCTTTGGGGTTATCGCTGTAATTGCCTATAAGTTTTTCCATACAGTAGTGAACTATATTGCCGTTTGAAAGATGATTGAGTTCGTATTTTGTGCGAGGTCTGATTTTAAGCCCGTTTTCACAGAAAAATCCGAAAGGACATTTTGAGTAGCTTTCAACCTTTGTAGCTGAAATTCGGAGATGAGTTGAAAACATTCTTCTGATTATTCTGGTGTCGTATATTCTGAATTTCGGATTGTGCTGTACTGAATGGAGATATTCAAGCTTTGAAGAATAATACGGGTCGTCTTTGAGGGCTTCTCTTATCGCCGAATGTTCGGGAGTGTCGGAATTGAAGTTCCTTACATAATTATAATACGCCGAACGTTTTGTTGAAGACCAGAATGTTTCGCTTGCCTTTGCCGCCCTTATAAAAATGTTGTTAGAGAACATTTTTTTAATCTGCGGTATGAGATATGACGGAAACATCACGCTTCCCGAAGTGTCCGAAAGTGCATAGGAGATATACAGGAGTTCTTTAGGTGAAGAAACTGTTGTGTATACCGTGAAACGTTCATCAAAGAGTATTGCCGTACTGTCTTTTGAAAGGTCAATGCCCGTCCTGCTGATTAACATTTTATCATTATCAGTGAAAAAGCCCGTTGAAACGGACGAAAACGGAAAATATCCTTCATTCGCACCAAGTATGAAGGTTACTTTAGGTGTGTTAAGCTTCGCTCTCTCCGATGAAGAAAGTATTACCGCATCAAGTGTTTGCGGAGGCATCGCATAAGTATTGTTTTTCAGAATTGTAAGCACAAGTTCACGGAAATCCCTGATTGAAACAGGCGTATCGGAAAGGGCTTCCGAAAGTGCATCAAGCATATCAATTAAACTGTCCCAGAGCTGACGCATTTCCCTTGAAGCTGTTTCGTTGCCGTTCTCTCTGAAATCTTCAGAAATTCCGCTTATATTACGGCTTATCTCCGCTTCTTCAAGATAATCCCATACAGCTTTGCAAATTTCTTTTCCGGTGCTGTCAAGACTTCTTGCTCTCAGGTTAATTATCGGGGTCATTATTTTTTTACGGAGTTCTTCCGCCTCGAATGTTTCGGAAGTTTCGTTTTCGGCTTCGTTATTTCTCTTTACGCTGAAAGGTTCAAGCCACATTTCACCTTTCACGCCCCACTTGTAGCAGAAGTTTTCAAGGAGTGAGATTTTTTCATACGGTATTCCTAAAAGTTGTGTCTTTGCATATCGTAAGACCGTTTCGGTATCGGGAGTTTTCTTTGAGATAAGTTCCAAAGCTCCCGTAAAAAGCAACATTACGGAAGTATGCATTACAGACTTTTTCATATCGAGGAAGTAAGGAATTGAAAACCTTTCAAATGATGCTTCAATAACAGATGCATAATCTTCAAGTCGCCTGCTCAGAACCGCTATTTCATTGTACTTGTAGCCGAAATCCATTGTAAGTCGTTTAATCTGTGCGGAAACCCATTCGACTTCCTCATACATATCCTTTGCTTCGATAATTCTTACATGGTCGGATACCGGGAAAAGCTTTTCTCTGTTTCTCATAATGTTCTTGCTCAGATACGCAATGTCCGGAACGCTGTGACTGTAAGAGCTGTCGAGTAATTTAAGACTGAATTCCTGTCCGCATTCCTGTGAAATATATTTCAGTCTGCGGAAAGTCTTGTTTACACTCTCGAAAACAGAAAATTCATTGTCATACGGGTTTTCTGTCTTCATCGAAATAATCACATCATCGGCTTGCGACATGATGATTTCCAGCATATGATATTCATCGGCAGGAAAAGTATTAAATTCTTCAATAAATACTGTCTTCCCCCTGAAAAAGTCATTCTGCTGTGCGATAAATCCCGCTTCTGAAATATCGTCTAAATTGTCCTTGTAGCCGTTTGCTTTAAGTGATTCATCGTAATCCGCATAAATTTCTATAAGGTCGTCAATTTTTTGTTTCACCGTTCCGTCAAGGTCTTTTGTCTTCTCTCTGAACATCTCAGGAGAAAGCCCTGTTTTTTTCAGGTCTGAAACCGTATCGAGTGCCATTGACACAAAGCCCTGCGTTTTAACCTGACGGTCGAAAAACTGTAAACTGTTGTTCTTCCTGAATTTATTTACCGTATTGAACATAAGTGCGGTTTTTGTAACTTCATCCGCATAACTTCCCGAACGTCCGCCGAACTTTATAAATATGTCTTCCGCAAGTCTGCTGAAGCTTATTGTTGAAACCATGTTATAAAGTTCCGCCCCAAGTGTCAGATAAAGTTTCCTGTCATATTCAAAAGAAAACTGGTCAGGAATAATTACCAGAGGGCTTTTGCCATTTTCTGTTTCCAATTTAATCATGTTTATAAGATATGTTGATTTTCCCGAACCTGCACCGCCTGCAATCACCTTAAACATAAAGTTCTTTCACCTGCCCTTTGTTATAGAATTTTTGTAGTTGCATACTTTTAAATATACCTGCAATCTTTCTCCGGGGCGGGGCCCCCCCCCCCCGGGGGGGCCCCGCGCGAGCACACCCGACACCACACCCCGGGTTATAGTTAACAAACCGGG